>JAYVMM010000206.1:0-4721 GCA_043758975.1 Planctomycetota bacterium
CGGAGCGATAGGAAGGTATTGAATATCAAGGGGTTACACAGCGAATGTCCTGTCTCTAATGCGACGTTTAGGATGAATGCGATACCAGGTGACATCGGCCCGTCGCGCCAGCACGGCGGGCAGCACCCACGGTGCGGCTGCGGCTAAGGCTAAGGCTTTCCCCGACCCTGCAGGGTGAGCATGGCGGCAGCGTACCGCGCGCCCAGGGTGTGCGCCGACGGTGTATCGAAGTGCAGGTGGTCACCGCGATCATTGAGCTCTGCGGCGGAAGCCACGGCGTAGTGCGCGAGTTTGCCCTCCAGGCCATGCAGGATGACGTTGAAGGCGGTAGTCGACTGCTCGTTGTCGTGGTTGAACAGCGCCAGCTCGCCGGCGACGAAGGGCACTTCGGGGGCGGCGAGGTCGTGGCGCAGGCGCGCGACCAGGGCGGTAAGCTCTGCGGCGTAGGCGGAGGCGGCACCCCGGTTGGACTCGCCCTGGTGCCACAGGATGCCCTTGAGCACGCCTTGCCCGAGGGCCGCGGTGGCGCGCACGAGCATGTCGTCGTAGGGGTGGGTCTTGGTCGCCGCATCGGCGGCTCCGGGCACCCACACCGTGATCGAGGTGCCGCCGACCGCGCAGGGGATCAGGCCGATGCGCTTGCCGGGGCTGGCGGCGGCGATCGCCTTGCCGAAGGCGAGGCCGGGGCCGACGCCGGCGCCGGGCTTGTCAAAATGCAGGGGATCGACCGCGGGCACCCACTGCCGCTCCTCGTTGAGCATGAGCACGTGCGCATCGGCTTCCTTGCTCTGGGCGTCGACCGGCCCGCGCCCGGCCATGTTGGACTGCCCGATCAGCAGGTAGAGCTCGAAGTCGCCATCGACTGCCGCCGGGAGCGCCGGGGCGGCGAGCACGACCACGCACAGCGCGACAGGGATGAGGGCACATCGGCCCAGGCGGCGGCAGCACAGCGGGGTAGGCGTGGCAACAGACATGCGCGGGGTCTCCTGCCACCACGGTGGCCGCCGCTGTCGGGTATCAATGACCGGCTGACGTCGGCGCCCACGCAAGTGGCCAGCTAGTTCCGGCTAGTCGTCATCCTTGTCCTTGTCGCCGTCGTCGTCGCCGTCGTTATGTCCTCGCTGCGCTTGGATTCGCTGCGCAGCACCATGCCGCGCTCGATCAGCACCTGTTCGTAGTAGGCGATGGGCGAGCCGAGGGAGCGGCGGTAGTGCTCCTCGACGATGGAGTAGACCTCGACCAGCTTGCGCAGCAACCAAGTGCCAAGGTCATGGTCGGGCTTCTTGCGCAGCGGCATCGAGATGATGGCGATCTTGAACAGCCGCAGGCGGCACACGTCGATCTGCACGGCATCCTTGACGATGGTGCGGTAGTGCTCGAGCTCGGCGTTCTTGGCCTTGAAGAAGGCTTTCATAGTTAGGTTGATCTCCAGAGGAGCGACTGGCGATGAAGCCAGCAGCGGCCCTGCTGACTTTGGCCCAGAATCGGGGTAAATCACAGGCTCACGGAAGATAGTTTCGGCAGGGAGAACGGATTACGAACTCAGATCAACCGACCAGTCTTCCACGATCAGGTTTGGCACCCGCTTAAACTCACCGCAGTTGTGAGTGACCAGCGTCCACCCTAGCGAGTGAGCGTGCCCAGCGATCAACGTGTCCAGAGGGCCGATGGGAGATCCGCGAAGTTCGAGTGCAGCCCGGATTATTCCATATGATTCGGCGGCGGCGTCATCGAACGGCACCACCACCAGCATCTTGAGGATGCGACGTATATTCGTGGCAGCGATTCCTGGTTGCTTGCTCTTGGCTGCGCCGAAGTGGAGCTCACCCATGGTGATGCTGCTGGCACGTACTCGTGACGGGGGGTGTTTTCGAAGCCTCTGCATAAGGGCGACGGACTTCTTAGCCAAGGCGATGCAATGGTCGGTGTCGAGCAAATATTTCACAGGGCGGCACGTTTCTCGGCGCGTCCCGTCGGCCAACGGCGGAAGCTATCGTCGAGTGGCTTGAGATGCTTCCAGAGGTCGTCCCACGAATCGGCATCATTGACTGGTGTGATGATCAAGGAATCGCCACGACGTCCAACCCGGGCTCGGGAGGTCGAGATTCTGAAGTTCCGTGGTATAGTCACGGCTTGGCTCCCGCCATTCATGAAAACGCGCACGGTGATGGCCGGATCCTTAGGGGGCTGCTTGGTACGCATAGCTATGAGCGTAGCTATTTTTTTGGGATTGAAAGCGATGAGTGGGCTGGCCTCGAATCGTCCACCGTGTTTCCGGATCATAGGTCGCCCGCGGAGGACGAGGCCTTCGGTTGTCCAAGTCCAAGCGTATGGCGGGCACGTTCCAAAAGCCTCCAGCGCTGCACACGGACATACGCTCAACGCGTCGTATCGATCGAATGGTGGTTCAGGAGTGCCTGCCTGGCCATGGATGCCGAAAGTGCATTTGTGGCTACATGGCCCGTCCCTGCCGAAACCAGGAGATCGATGTCTCCAGGTTTGTCGTCAATAACGAGCGCTTTGCTGCGAGCACCGGCATTCTGAAGTGCCACCGGTCCTCTCATTGCTTATCTGCGCTCGAGTCCGCTTCGACAATCCCGTGGCAGGCAACCGACGTCGAGGTTGACCTTTTCCGGCCTGGATCGTGATGCGGGAGGTCATGGGTATCCCCGACCTGTCGCGGGCGCTACGCGACGGCATGGTCCACCCTCAGCCGAACCGGCATGACCCACAGTTGTGCGCCATGAGGCAATTGCATATTCATCGATTTTCAGGCGCGCTATGGTCGTCGCCATGACCAATACGACTGATTCCCACATTCCCACCATCGTCTATGTTGAAGACAATGCAGGCGATGCCGTCCTGCTCGAGGAAGCATTGCGGTGTCGCGGATACGCCACCGAGCTCCAGGTGATCAATAACGGAAAAAACGCCTTGCATTACTTCGAGGTCAAGGAGCGCGCGAAGGACGTTCCGCCACCGCACTGCATCCTCCTCGATGCCTTCCTGCCCTTGGTGACAGGCGCCGAATTGCTGCGCTTCATCCGCAGTTCACGGGTCTACGATGATACTCCGGTGTATTTCTTCGCGCCCGCTACCGGGGAATATAAAGCTCTCCTCAAGGACCATGCGGTGTCGAAAGAGAGCTTCATAAACAAGGCCAATTCCTGGGACGAACTGCTCCTCCTGGCGGACCTGCTCATGCGCAGCGCCACCGCGAAGTTTGACAACAAGCCCGTCAATTCGAGCAATGCGAAGCCCGAGGTGCCGGCCAAAGGACGTTTGCGCCGTAAGGACGAAAAGGATAAGGGTTAAGCGGCAGCGCGGTCAGGACGACGGGGTGCATGATCGATGGGGTGGCGTGATGGCCGCCGCAGTTGGCAATCGCATCTCGTGGACATGCGGCCCCTGCGCTGAACGCTCGAAGATCACCACCGAGGACGACCGGGTCCGAATCCCCGATTGCTGATTTGAAGGCGGTTTGAAATCGATTGTGCATCGATTAGGACCTGGCTCAATCAGCCGCCGATGGATCCCGCCGCCACCGCTACGCTCAAGACCATCGCCAGCCGCGTGGGCACCTCGGTGTCGACGGTTTCGCGCGTGCTCGCCGGCCAGGGCGAGCGCTACCGCATCAGCAGCGAGACCGCCTCGCGCATCCGCGCGGTGGCGGAGGAGCTCAACTTCTCGCCCAATCTGCTCGCCAAGGGCCTGCGCCTGCGCCGCACCCACACCATCGGCCTGGTCATCCCCGATATCTCCAACCCCTTCTTCGCCGCCATCACCCGCATCGTCACCGTGGAGGCGCGCAACCGCGGCTACTCCCTGCTGCTGTGCGATACCCAGGAGGATGGCGCGCGCGAGGTCGAGGCCATCGCCCTGCTCCAGAACCGCATGATCGAGGGCCTCATCGTGCTGCCGGTGGGGCAGCAGGGCGGGCACCTCGCCGGGCTCGCCGGCGGGCCGCTGCCGGTGGTGCTGGTCGACCGCTATTTCCCCCAGCTGCCGTTGCCCTACGTGGCGTGCGACAACCGCCAGGGCGCCCTCATTGCCACCCGCCATCTCCTCGAACGCGGCCACCGCCGCATCGCCTGCATCACCGGATTGCCCGGGACCACGCCCAACGAGGACCGCATCGCCGGCTACCGTGCCGCCCTGGCCGAGGCCGGGATCGCAGTGGACGAGCGCCTGATCGCGGGCGGCACCTTCGGCAGCCGCACCGGCTACCAGGAGGGCCGTCTGCTGGTCAACCGCTGCAAGGACCTCACCGCCATCCTCGCGCTCAGCAACCTCATCGGCCTGGGCGTGCTGCAGGCGCTCAGTGAGGAGGGCATCGACATCCCCGGGCGCATCTCGCTGATCAGCTTCGACGACCAGCCCTACGCCGCCTACCTGGCGACGCCGATGACGGCGATCCGCCAGCGCAACGAGGAGATGGGCGAACTCGCGGTCAAACTGCTGTTCGAGCGCATCGCTGGCCGCGGCGCCCCCGCTGCCGAGGGCATCCTATTGCCTACCGAGCTGATCATCCGGCAGTCGGTGCGCGACCTGCGCACCCCTTTGCCGGCCTGAGCGATCCCCTCACCGCGCCGCCCGGCTCCCCCGCCCGCAGCCGGCACTGACCGGAGCCGCGTGGCAGCGCACGACGCGATTCCATGCGCAGGTGCACATTCCGCGGCTGTGCATTGACTTACACATCGCATTGTGTAGCATGTGTGGAG
>JAYVMM010000207.1:0-2647 GCA_043758975.1 Planctomycetota bacterium
GCCCTGTGGCTGCCGGCGGGCCAGAAGGATCCCCTGGCTGATGTCCCTAAGGCCTTTGAGTTGCACTACTTCCATGGCATTTCCGCGGCGGATTTCCGCACAGCCACCGAGGAATCGCTCACCCGCAGCGTCGGCGCCACCACCGTCGCGACTCTGCGTGCGCGCATCGACCGCTTCAATGCGCTGTACCAGGACATCACGTCCGGCCAGCGCTACCGCCTCACCTACCGCCCGGGGATAGGCACCGAGCTGGCGAAGGACGGCACTGTCCTCGGCACCATCGAAGGCGCCGACTTCGCCGCTGCGCTATTCGGCATATGGCTGGGACCCTCAGCGATCGATAGCGGCTTCCGCGATCGCGTGCTTGGAAAATGAACACATCCGCCCACTTTTGGCGTTCGTAGAGGGGAGGGACGGGTGGCACCAATGCGCATCGCCGTGGTCGGAACCGGCATCTCGGGCATGGTCGCGGCGTGGCTGCTGTCGCGCGGCGGCCACCAAATCACGGTGTTCGAAGCGGGCTCTTACATTGGCGGCCACACCAACACCGTGCCGATCGAGGTCGACGGCGCCGCCTATCCCATCGATACCGGCTTCATCGTCTTCAACGACCGCACCTACCCGAACTTCATCCGCATGCTCGAGAACCTCGGCGTGCCGGCGCGACCGACCACCATGAGCTTCAGCGTGCGCGACGACGCCACCGGCCTGGAGTGGAACGGTGCCAACTTCGACACCCTGTTCGCGCAGCGGCGCAACCTGCTGCGCCCGGCCTTCTGGCGCATGGTGCGCGACATCCTGCGTTTCGGGCGCGAGGCTCCGCGTCTGCTCGCCAGCGACGATGACCACACCACCCTTGGCGACTACCTCGCGCAGAACCGCTATTCGCGCGAGTTCGCCGAGTGGTACCTCTACCCGATGGGCGGCGCGATCTGGTCGGCGCCGAGCGGGGCGATGAACGCCTTTCCGGCGCGCTTCTTCGTGCGCTTCTTCCACCACCATGGCATGCTCACGGTCGACAACCGGCCCCAGTGGCGGACCGTGGCGGGCGGCTCGTGGAGCTACGTCGCACCGCTGACCGCTTCCTTCCGCGAGCGCATCCGCCTCGACAGCCCGGTGGAGCGCATCACCCGCGATGCGGCCGGCGCGCTGCTGCGCTCGCGCCATGGCGAGGAGCGCTACGACGCGGTGGTGATCGCCGCGCATGCCGACCAGGCGCTGCGCATGCTCGGCGACCCGAGCGAGGCCGAACGGGCGGTGCTCGGCGCCTTCCGCTACCAGCCGAACCTCGCCATCCTGCATACCGACCACACACTCATGCCGCGACGGCGCAAGGCGTGGGCGGCGTGGAACTACCACCGCAGCGGCGATCCCGCCGCGCCGGTGCCGGTGACCTACAATATGAATATCCTGCAGGGCCTTGCCGCGCCCTGCCAGTTCCTAGTGACGCTCAATCGCGAGACCGGCATCGACCCTGCCAAGGTGCTGCGCCGCATCAGCTACCAGCATCCCGCCTATACACTGGAGGCAGTCGCCGCCCAGCGCCGGCGCACTGAGATCAGCGGCCTCAGGCGCACCTGGTTCTGCGGCGCCTACTGGGGCAACGGCTTCCACGAAGATGGGGTGGTGAGCGGTCTTGCGGTAGCGCGCGACTTCGGGCTCGATCTGCCGTCGGTAGCCGGCCAGCCGGTGACCGCCAGCGCAGGTGTAGCGTGATCAGCGCCATCTACGAGGGGACGGTCCGCCATGCGCGCCGTGCGCCGGCGATCCACGCCTTTACCTACCCGCTGTTCATGCTCTACCTCGATCTGTCCGAGTTGGATACGGTGTTCGCCGGCACCCCGCTGTGGCGTTACGAGCGCCCGGGCATGGCCAGCTTCCGACGCCGCGATTTCCTGCCCGGCCCCAAACCGCTCGATGCCACCGTGCGCGACCTGGTCGAGCGCGAGACCGGACATCGTCCGCTGGGCGCCGTCCGCCTGCTCGGGCACCTGCGCTATGCCGGCTACTGCTTCAATCCGGTGGTGTTCTACTACTGCCATGCCGCCGACGGCGCGCTCGCTGCGGTGGTCGCCGAGATCACCAATACGCCCTGGCGCGAGCGCTTCACCTACGTCCTGGACTGCCGCGGGTGCGCTCCCGGGGAACTGGAGTTCCGCTTCCCCAAGCGCTTCCATATCTCGCCCTTCATGGCGATGGAGCAGGAATACCGCTGGAGCGTCTCGCCGCCCGGCGAGCGGCTGACGATCAGCATGCAGAGCCTGGCCGCGGGCCGACCGCTGTTCGGCGCCGATCTCGCGCTCGAGCGCCGACCTCTCACCGCGCACGCGCTCAACCGCCTATTGCTGCGCTATCCGCTGATGACGCTGCGCGTGCTGATCGCCATCCACGTGCAGGCGGCTGTGCTGTGGTGGAAGCGCGTCCCGTTCCACACCCATCCCGCCAAACGGAGCCTGACGGCAGCGCCATGACCTCCCTCATCCACCTCCCCCTTGATCCCATCCTGCCGGTCGCAACCGCGCCACGGCGGCGCCTGGGCTTGGCCGAACGCCTCGCCCGCCGTGCCGTCCTGGACCGCCTGCACGGCCTCGCCGACGACGCCATCGACCTGGTCGAGGACGGAACCTGCACGCGGATCGGTCGCGGT
>JAYVMM010000208.1:0-1768 GCA_043758975.1 Planctomycetota bacterium
GCTGCCGCGCGGCGATGGCCTGCCCCACCTCGGCGGACGCTCCCTGCCGCCATGACCACCCCGCCGGTCTCGATCCTGGTCGTCGATGACGATGCCAACGTGCTTAAGGCGCTCGCCCGCCTTGAGCTCGGCGCGCAGTTCGCCCTGCGCTGCTGCTCGACCACCGCCGCGGCGCGCGTGCTGGTCGCGCGCGGCGAGGCCGATGTCGCGCTGGTCGACCAGCACCTCGGGGCGGACGAGCCCAAAGGCCTCGACTTCCTCGCCGAACTGAGGAGCGCGGATCCCGACTGCTTCCGCATCATCTTCACCGGCGCCGCCGACCTCGATTTCGCGGTCAACGCCATCAACCATGGGCACATCGACGCCTTCCTGGCCAAACCGTGGAACAACGATCATCTCGTCGCGCTGCTCAATCAGGGCGGCGAGACCTCGCTCCTGCGCCGGCACAACCGCCAGCTCGGCCAGGAGCTCTCGCAGCGCAACGCCGCGCTCGAGTACCTCAACAGCGAGCTCGAGCGCATGGTCGAGGAGCGCACCGCCCACCTGCGCCTGACCCTCGACCAGCTCAAGGAGAAACAGCACGAGCTGATCCGCCTCGAGACCCAGGGCGCGGTGTCGCAGATCGCGCGCGGCCTGGCGCACGAGCTCAACAACCCCCTCGCCGCCATCCTCGGCTATGCCCAGCGCATGCAGCGCAAGCTCGCCAACGACAGCGACTCCACCCGCCGCCTCGAGATCATCCTCGGCGAGGTCGAGCGCTGCCGCGGACTGGTCGACCTGGTGCGCAAACTCGCCGCCCCGCTCGACGAGACGGCGCTGCCGTGCCAGCCCGAGCAGGCCCTCGACCACGCGCTCGCGCGCCTGCGCGCCAGCGACATCGAGCCGCCGGAGTGCCTCCTCGCCGGCGCCCTGCTGCCGCTGCTCGCGGCGCCGCGCTCGCTGGCGCGGGTGTTCGAGCAGATCCTCGACAACGCGCGCCTCGCCGGCGCCAGCTGCTGCCGGGTCAGCGCCCTGAGCCATGGCGAGCGCGTGCGCCTGATGTTCGACAACGATGGCGAGACCCCGAGCGACGAGGTGCTGCGCGGGGCCGGGCGCCCGTTCTTCACCACCCGCGCCCACCAGGGGCGGCGCGGACTCGGGCTGGCTATCGCCTCGTCCCTGCTGCGCGAGCAGGACGGCACCATCGAGCTGACCGCGCGCAGCGACGGCCTGCCCGGCGCCTGCTGCGCGGTGACCCTGCCGGCACCCACTGAGATGCCGATCGCCAACGTCCAGCAGGCCGGCCCCGCGCCCGCCGGCGCGGTGCTCATCGTCGACGACAATCCGATGATCACCGAGCTGCTCGAGGACTGCCTGAGCGACGCCGGCCTGGCGGTGGTGGTGGTGTCATCGGCCAATGACGCCATGACGGCGGTGATGGCCTCACCCATCCGCGCGGTGATCGCCGACGTCCACCTCCATGGCAGCAGCGGCATCAACCTGCTCCAGCGCCTGATTGCACATCAGCCCGGGCTGGCCGGCCACTGTGCGCTCATCACCGGCGACAACGACCGCACCACCCTGGCCAAGCTCGCCGCGCAGGTCCGGGTGCCGGTGCTGGCCAAGCCCTTCCGCCTCGAGCAGATCCATAAGCTGGTGCGCGACATCCTGTGAGATGCCGCCGGCGCGCCGCGTACGGCTGCACTCAGGGGAAACGCGCGCCAGCCGGGATGGCGTAGCGCCCGGGGGCATAGCCAAGCAGGCGGCTCTCGAGCAGGCGCAGGGCGAG
>JAYVMM010000209.1:0-5216 GCA_043758975.1 Planctomycetota bacterium
TGTGATTGAGAATACCATTGTTCTAAACAAGTACGGTACAGATCTTAGCAGTCGCACGGTGGGTGCTGTTGTGCGCGGGGCCATTGATGTTCTCGCCAAGCATCATCATAGTGTTGTTGTTGATTGCACCAGCATCCGCACACTTAGCGAGTCCTTTGCCGATGAGGTTTTTGGCATCCTTGTCTTCGAACATGGCAAACCGTGGTTCAAGAATTGCATCTCAGTAATCGGCCTGACTGAGAGCACCCGGAGTTCAATCCTGAGCGCAGTCGCAGAGCGCCTCAATGCAACTTCTGGTGGCTAGCTATACCATTGCGCCTGCCCTACCCGTGAAAAGTTTGTCCAAGTGATGGCCTCCCTGCGAGAATGACGGTCTCCCGCAATTCAGTCGGATCTGAGTGTCTTCCGATTCATGAATTTCCCCTGGCCAATTTCCTTCGTGCGCATCGCTACCATCCTGAATGGATCCCCCTCTGGGAATCGATCCACTTGAGGCAGATCGTCGCCCACTGCTGGCGAATCGATGTGGGTCACCGCGATGTTTTCCATCCCGGCTTGCCCCCGGATGACGCCGACGAGATCATAGGGCATAATGCTTCCCGCCGATGGTATTGCAGCAGGCCACCAGCAGGCCACTGAGGGACAGCCGGGCGAGGGCCAGGCGCAGCGCCGCACCGTAGTCGGCGGATCGGGAATGATGACGTCGAAGCGCTCATCGAGTGTGCTGAGCACGTCGCGGCAGTCGCCGCACAGGGTGCGCAGGCGCCCGGCGACGCCGAGAAGCGCGGAAGCCTCCTGCGCGCGCACCAGTGCATCGGCAAAGAGGTCGATGTCGGTGGCCGCCGCGCGCCGGCATGCTGGGCGCAGACATGGTTTGCCCTGGGGGTGGTGGGGGTTGCGATGAAGTGGTCAGGAACTGCGTCTGGTGAGAAACCATGCGACGGCGAGGCCACCGGCCAGGGCCGCGATGCCGCCGCCGATGGACCAGGCGGAGAACCCCAGCGGTTCAGCCGCCGTCGCTGGCACATTGCGGCCTGTCGGTACCCACTGCCCGGTGACCGCTGGTGTGCCATCATAGGATGGCGGCACCTTCCCAAATCGGAGGTAGAGTTCGTCACCACCAGCGTCAAAGTGCTCGAGCACATCGACGAGTAGGGAATTGGCTAGATTGAGGAAGCGCTCCTTGGCGAGGAGCTGGATCTTGTCCGCTGCTGGACTGCGCGACAGCAGGATGTCAAAGAAACGTTGCTCCAATTTTGGGTCAATGCCCCATTGGCCGTAGGCACCGAGCATTCCGACCAGCTGCCCCGCCTGGAGCGCGTTTCTGAATCGCTCCATGGTCGAGGTGGCGGCCTCGAGGTAGTCCGCGCGATTGGTGTTGGCGGCAACCGGCGGCTGTCCCATTTCGAGCCCGAGCGTATGGCCGTCGGGGAAGGTGATGTTGATGAGATCCTTCTCGTCCGCGTCCAGGGCGACGCGGATGCCGACCGCGCTCTTGGCGATCAGATCGGCGTATTGGCGCCTCGCCTCGGTGAGTGGGAAGTGCAAGAGCAGATAACGGCACTTGCGAGACCAGGGTCCGCTCAGCGTCACGCGCACCGAGGGGTCCTCCTTGTCCCAGGGATGGGTTCCGGCGGGGGGGTCGCCAGGATCGTTGGGCACGAGCGGATCAAACGGCGGCCACGCCTGCCCCTCCTCGACCACCAGGCCGTTGATGAGGATGTCCAGGCCGTGGCGGGCAATGATGTAGGGCGGTTTGATGAAGCGGTTGTTGTAGATCAGGATGCCGGTCGCGACCGGCGCCAGAGCGGCCTCACCGAATTCTCGTTCGGCGACCGCGGATGCCGGCGCAAGGGCTGCCGGAGCAACCGGTCCTGTGACGACCGCTGCCTCCGCTGTCCAGGTAACCTCCGCCAGAAGGCCCAGACACGCAATGAGTACCAGCGCCACGCACGCTCTCTGGCACCGCGCACCGCGTCTGGTGGCCAACGGGAATCGGCCCGGCCCATCAGATCCCCTGCGCATGACCAGCACACATTCCATGCCCATTACTTGGAGGGGTACGCTGCCGGTCCTGGTCAGAAATTGGATTTCCCCGCAGGCAGCACATTATTGGTGTTCTCCACCTCCACCCCCTTGAGGATGGTGGTCGCCTTGGCGCGATCGGGCGAGGGATAGATCGCCACATCCTTAAGATCGAAGGGGATCTTCACCATCCGGACATTCTGGAGCAGGAACAGCGCCGCACCGCCATCCGCAGGCAAAGCCAGGCGGTAGGTGATGTCCATGCTCTGGCCGTTGCCGCTGCCGCCGTGGTTGTTGCAGGACAGTTCTTGGCCATCGGCGTTGGAGAATTTCACCTCGGTGATCAGGTCATAGAGGGCGACCGGGGTCTTGAGCGTCAGCCCTTCGCTGGTCAGCTCGATGCCGAGCTCCATGCCATCGAGGCCTTCGATGGCGGCGTGCGTGCCCGCGAGCGGTCCGATCGGCTTGAGATCGACGCGCCGCAGCTTGCCGCTGGCGAGCGGCACGCTCATGCTGCCCGCGAGGTGCTTGAAGGTGCTGAACGGCTTGGCGGGCGCCTTGAGCGAGAGGGTCATCCGGCCGCTCGGTTCATCGGCTGGACGACCGCGGAAGCCCTGCTGGAACCACAGTTCATGCTGCTGCTGGTCGTCGATCAGGGACTCGCCGGCATCGGTTTCCGCGCTGGTGAGGACGATCTGGCGCCCATCGATGCGCCTGTTCGAGCCCAGGCGCAGCTGGTCCGCGATCAGCCAGAACGACAGCTGGAGCCGGCAGGTGCGCTGCTCGGCCTGCGGTTCTCCGCTGGGCAGGAACTGCGTCTGCATCTCGATGGTGAATTCCCTCGGGATCAGCTTGATCGCTGGGGCGGGGTCGGCTGCGGGCGGCGTCGCCGGGGGATCGGCTGCGGCAAGCGCACCGACGCAGAGCAGGAGGAGGGGCAGGCGCATGACGCCGACTGTCAATGCCGCGATGGTCGGGGCAATCGACAAGGAGATCGCGTGGGATGACGATGAAGGAGCTGCATCTCGGGTCATCTTGGAATTCGGGAAAAGTCTCGCTAAGACGTAACCATTTGAATTTTCTGGGCCTACGGGCCGCCCGCGACGGGAATACTGTTTCATTCTTTGCCTTCCGCGTCATTCCTTTGCGCGCATCGCCACCAGCCGGAACGGTCTCCCCTCTGGGAATCCGTCCACCTGAGGCAGGTCCTCACCCAATGCCGGTGCATCGATGCGGGTCACCGCGACGTTCTCCAGCCCGGCCTGCTCCTGGATGGCGCCGGCGAGGTCAAAGGGCTTCCCGCCGATGGTATTGCAGCAGGCTACCAAGAGGCCCCCGGGGGCCAGGCGGGCGAGCGCCAAGCGCAGCACTGCGCCGTAGTCGCGGCGCAGCACCCAGCCGCCGGCACCCTGCGCCGCGGTCGGGGGATCGGCGATGATGACGTCGAAGCACTCAGCTTCATCGAGCGCGCTGAGCACCTCGCGGCAGTCGCCGCGCAAGGTGCGCAGGCGCAAGGCGAGCCCGTTTAGCGCTGCCGCCTCCTGGGCGCGCGCCAGCGCCACCGCGGAGAGGTCGATGTCGGTGGCCGCTGCGGCGCCGGCATGCAGGGCGCAGAGGGAGAAGGCGCCGGTGTAGGAAAACAGGTTGAGCACTCGCTTGCCGGGGACGAGCGGGCGCAGCCAGGCGCGGGTGGCGCGCTGGTCGACGTAGAGCCCGGTGGCCAGGCCGGCGTAGGGGCGCAGGGGGTAGGTGACGCCGAGTTCGCGCGCGGCTACCACCTCCTCGGGGTCGAGCGGGCGGCCGTCGCTGCGCCGCGCGCTCACCGGCGCCCGGCGGAGGTCCTCGTGGTGGTCCTTGCGCACCACCACCGCCTCAGGGAAGCGGCCCTGCAGCGAGCGGCAGAGCTCATCGGCGTAGGGGGCGGCGCAGGGCGCCAGCACCAGCACCACGATCACCTGGGCGTAGCGCTCAATGCGCACCCCGGGCAGGAAGTCGGCCTCGCCGTGCACCAGCCGATGGCAGTCGGTCGAGCCGTCCGCGAGCAGGGTGGCGCGCCGCTCGAGCGCGCGGGTGAGCGCCTGGGCGGGGATGAAGGGCATGTCCGCACGTCTATGGTAGACCCGCGCGCAGATCTCGTCGGCGGGGTCGCTGAGCGCCGAGGCGAGCCGGCGCCCGCTCTCATCGACCAGGGTGACCGGCTCGCCGGTGCTCAGCGCCTCGAGCCCGAGCGTGAAGCGGTCGGGCCGCACCCAGGGGTGCCCGTCACTGATGAAGCGGGCGGTGGTGCGCGAGACCTGGAGGGTGCGCAGGCCCTGCCGCTGCGCCGGTGCGTGCGGCGGCGCCTCCGCTTCCAGCCGCGCCCGGTCCTGGCCCGGGCGCCGCGTCACGCGATCACCGGTCGATCGGCATGCATGCTGCCATCGCGGTCGATGCGCGTCGAGAAGCAGCTGCGCTTGAGCTGGTGGCAGGCCGGACCGGGGGCGTCGACGCGGTAGATCAGGCAATCGCCATCGCAGTCGGCGCGCACCTCGAGCACCTGCTGGCGGAAGCCACTGGTCTCGCCTTTCACCCACAGCCCGCCGCGGCTGCGGCTGAAGTAGGTGGCCTGGCCACTACTGAGGGTACGCGCGAGGGCTTCACGGTCGGCGTGTGCGAACATCAGGACTTCCCCGGTATCGTGCTGCTGGGCGATGACCGGCACCAGGCCTTTGTCGTCCCAGCGGATCAGGGCGAAGGCCTCCTCGGGCTCGCCGCGGGGGATGATGTCGGAGGGCATGGCGACCTGGGCGGGGTTCAAAGGCGCGGCAGCACCACCGCGATGCTGGCAAAGACAGCATAATAGAGCGTCAGGACGATGCACGCGACAGCGAGGCGCGGATGGCGCTGCTCGTCGAGCAGCCAGAGCAGAATGAGGCCGAAGAACGCGAGCAACGCCGGCACCAGGCCATGGCCGGCGAGGGCAACGATCGGTCCGCCGATCACCAGCGCCAGCGCCGTCAGGCGCGCCCAGGCCACCACCTGGTCGATGCCGGCGAGCAGCAGGCCGCCGAGCGCCAGCGCCGGCAGGCAGGACTCGGGGTGGGCGCAGCCGGCGAGCAGGCCGCCTTGCAGCAGCAGTGCCCAGCCGGGCAGGGAGCGCCCGCCGCGCTGGAGGGGGCTGCCGATCACCAGCGCATCCGAGCTCTGGCAGC
>JAYVMM010000210.1:0-4050 GCA_043758975.1 Planctomycetota bacterium
CTCGTGCGAGATGCGGTTGGGCACCCCGCGCAGGTCCGGGCCGACCACCCCGCCGTCGCCGTCCACCGCGTGGCAGCGCATGCACTGGGCGTTGTGGAAGCGGAACACCGTGCGTCCGCGCTCGACATCGCCGCCCCACAGGGTGGTGCGGTAGCTCGCCAGCTGGTCGCCTGCGGGGAAGCTCGCCAGGTACTGCTTGAGCTTGGCCGCCAGCGCCGGCTCGCTGCGCGCCGCCGCCGCCTCGGTGACCTCAAGCGCGAGCTCCGCCTCGCAGCTGCCGGCGATCAGGCGGTCGAGCCAGGCGCCGAGCAGCTCGCCTGAGGCCGCATCGCTGAGCTTGGCCAGCGAGGTCAGCGCATGCTGCTTGAGCGCAACCACCGCCGGGTCGGGCCGCGCGTTGATCGCCGGCAGCTTGCGTCCGGTGGCAAAGACGTTGATGCGGGAGAAGAAGGTGCCGGCGCGCACCGGAGTGGTGGCGGTGGACTGCCACAGCAGCCAGCGATAGCTGCCCAGGCTGCCGCCGCCGCAAAGCACGCTCACCCCGTGCTTGCCGCCCTCGCCCAGGGCGCTGGTGTCGACCTGGGCCAGGCGCGTCCAGCCGGCCTTGGCGAGATCGGCAGCGGCACCGTCGGGCATCGCCCCGCCGGCGGCGGCCCACAGCGCCCATGCCTGCGGCGCGCGCCCGTCCTTGTGCCAGGAGTAGGTGTTGATGCGCGCAAGGTCGAGCGCCTTGCCGAGGTCGAGGGTGAAGCGGTAGGCCTCGCCGTCGAACCAGGTACTGCGCGCGGTGTCGTCATTGTTGGCAGGCAGCGCGCCCTCGAGCAGGCGCGGCAGCTTGCCGCCCTGCGCGCCGCTGAGCGCATCGGGAGTGGCCTTGCCGGGCACCAGCTGGGCGCTGGCACCGGTGGCGGCGGCGCTGTCGCTCTGCCCATCGGCGACCGGCGCGCCCATCGGCAGCTCGCTCCAGTCGCCGTCGGTGCGCCCGCTCACCAGCTGGACCAGGGGCGGCAGGGTGCGCCCCTGCGCGTAGACGCAGATCTTGCTGTAGAAGGTCCCGGCGCCGCGTGACGGCAACTGCCAGAGCAGCCAACGGTAGCTGCCCAAGCTGCCGCTCGCGGCCTGGATCGCCACCCCGTGCTTGCCGCCCTCGCCGAGGGAGGTGGTGTCGGCCTGGGCGATGCGCTTCCAGGCCTTGCCGAGGTTGGCGGCGGCGGGGTCGGGCATGGTGTCGCCGCTTGCCCCCCACAGGGTGTACTGCTGCGCCGAGCGGTTGGACTTGTGCCAGGAGTAGGAGCACACGCGCGCGACCTCGGTCGCGTGCTTGAGGTCGAGGACGAAGCGCGCGGCGGCGCCGTCGAACCATGCGTTGTGCTTGATGTCGTCGTCGTTGGCGGGCAGCTCGGCATCGGTCAGGCGCGGCAGCAGCTGGCCCTTGGCGCCGGCGTCCTTGTGCGGCACGCCCAAGCCCTTGACCCAGGTCACCTCCAGGCCGCTGCTGTCGCAGGCGGACCCGGACTGGGGCGCGTGCATCGGCAGCGCGTCCCACTCGCCCTCGGTGCGCGCGCTCACCACCAGCGCCTCGCTGCGTGCGACGCTGGCGCTCTCGAGCACCGCGCGCGCGCTCTCACTGATCTGGCCCGGGTTGAGCGCGGCCATGGCGTCGTAGGCGGCGATGCGCACGGCGCCGCTGTCGTCGCCGAGCAGCTTGGGCAGGCGCTCGAGCAGCGCCTTGCTCTTGCGCTCCTGCAGCTGGGCGATGGCGGCGGTGCGCGGCGGCTCGGCCATGCCGGAGTTGTCGACGATGCCGAGCAGGATGGCCTCGTCGAGGCCGTAGCCGAACTGCGCCGCCAGCGCCACCGCGGTGGGCAGCAGCTTCTCCTCGCCCTTCTTGACGATGCGCATGATCGCATCCTTGACCAGGCTGCCGTCGATCGGCTGCTCGCGCGTCATGATCGGGCGGTAGAGCCCGACCACCGGGTCGACGGTGGTGGGCTTGGCCCAATGCAGCAGGGTCTCGAGCGCGCGCGCGCGCACCTCCTCGGGGGCGGTACTGCCGGCGGCGAACTCCGCGAGCTTGACCGCGGCAGCGGCGTCGCCGTAGCGGTAGGCGGCGTTGACCAGGCGCAGGTAGAGCAGCTTGGCCATCGGCTCGCTGTACTGCGCACTGAGCGGGCGATCGAGCGCGGCGATCAGCTGCGGCATCGCCCCCTTGATCGGCAGATCGTAGATCGCGCGCACCGCCTCCGCCGCGACCAAGGGATCGGGGTCCTGGAGGAAGACCGCGATGTTGGGGTCGCCCATGCGCCGCTCGGCGAGCAGCACGCCCAGGCGCACCGCGCGCGAATGGTCCTTGGCATAGGCCTCGACCGCGGGCTGGTCGTTGGTACCGGCGAGGCCCATCACCGCGGCGTGGCGCAGGAAGGCGTCGTCGTCATCGTTGTCGGCGAGCATGCGCACCAGGGGCGGCACGATCGAGCGCTGGTGCAGCCGCCCGAGGGCGATGGCGGCGAAGGCGCGCGCGCGCGGGGAAGCATCGTGCAGCGCGGTCACCAGCTGGTCGGCGCAGGCGGCGTAGCGGTCGTCACCGAGCACCTTGATCGCCTGGCTGCGCACCTGCACGTCCTTGTCGGTCATCAGGGGCAGCAGGGTCTTGAGCACCTCCGGTTTGGCGCGCCCGAGCTGGCCGAGGCCCCACACCCCGTGCAGGCGGGTGAGCTGGTTGGCGCTGCGGGTGGCGGCGGCGAAGAGCTCGGCACTGGCCTGGCCGCGACGCGCGAGCTCGAACTGGCTGGCCTGGCGCACGCGCAGATCCGGATGCTCGAGCAGCTTGGCGAGCTCGGCCGGTGGGCGGGCGCGGAAGCCGGCGGAAAACAGCGCGGCGACCTCGGCGACGCCCTTGGCCTTGACCTCGGCGATGTTCCACAGCGAGATGATGCGGCCTTTGTCCGACTGCGACCAGCCGCCGAGGTACTCGCTGACGAAGAGCCGCCCGTCGTAGCTGAATTCGACGTCGGTCACCGGCGCGCCCCACAGGAACTTCTCGACCTTGGGCACGCTGTAGCCGGCGCCGTCCTGCTTGACGGTGAACCACCAGATCCCGGAATCGTTGCCCGAGCGGTAGTCGCACACCAGGAAGCGGCCCTGCCACTCGGCCGGCCAGCCGGTGGCGGGGGTATAGGCGAGGCCGCAGGGCCCGGAGGTGCAGTAGCCCACCGGGGGCAGGATGTAGGTCGGCTGCTCGGGGAAGCGCATCTTCCACAGGTCTTCGACCATCCACGGATCGGGCTGCACGCCGTCGAGGCCGGCGGCCTTGGCGAAGCTGTTGATGTTGAGCATCGACCAGCCATGGCTCCAACCGGTGGTGCCGCCCTCCATGATGTAGTTGATGCGCGATTTATCGCCGAAGTCGGCGTTGTTGTCGACGGTGAAGAGGTCGCCGTACTCGTTGAAGGCGAGCTCCTCGGGATTGCGCAGCCCGGTGTAGATGAGCTCGAGCTCGCTGCCGTCGGGGTTGGCGCGGAAGACCCCGCCGCCGACCGGGTCGGCGAAGTGCTGGCCCTCCTTGCCGGTGACGTTGTAGCCGCGGTCGCCCATCGACCAGTAGAGCTTGCCGTCCGGCCCCCACACCAGCCCGTGGAGGTCGTGCCCGCTGATGCTGACGCGCACGCCATAGCCTTCGCTCACCACCGTGCGCTGGTCCGCCACCCCGCTGCCGGTGGTGTCGCGCAGCGCCCAGATCTTGGGGATGCAGGCGAGGTAGATGGTGCCGTCCTCGCCGGCGAGGATGCCCGAGGCGGTGCCGTCGAGCGGATCATTGAAGCCGCCAGCGAAGATGCGCGACTTGTCGGCGACGCCGGCGCCCGTGCTGTCCTCGAACACCATCACCCGCTCGGCGTGCGCGGTGAAGAAGCCGGGCTTGTACTTGCTGGCGTACTTCTCGTACATCGCCGCGCGCTCGGCGGTGGTGGTGAGCTTGAGGTCATCCTTGTACAGCCAGAGGTGCTCGCGCGCGTCGAGCACGCCGCCGACGCGGAAGCGCATGGTCTCGGC
>JAYVMM010000211.1:0-7043 GCA_043758975.1 Planctomycetota bacterium
GCTTGCACTCTCTGCAGGCTGACCAGCCAGCGCGCCAGGGCATTGGCTTCGGCGGCGCTGCCCGGGAATGGCGGCATGTAGGCTTTGACGGTGTGCAGCGCGCCGATGTATCCTTCGATATTTTCGACCGTCCACGGCGCGGCGCCGTAGAGGGCATTGAGCTTGTGGGTGATGCCGTTGACCCCGTCGACGGTATGGCAGGTGGCGCAGGCGAGGCGGAAGACTTCGGCCCCGGCCACCAGCTCGTTGCCGGGGGCGACGCGCGAGACCTTGGCATAGGTGCTGTAGGGCAGGATGCCCTCGTGGTTGAGCAGCTTGTAGTCATCGACGCGGAAGCGGTTGGCGTACATGTAGTGGTTGATGATGTAGGGCTTGCGCAGGAATTCGCGCGAGCGCTCGAAGGCGCCGGCGATGACCATCGCAAAGAGCACCGGCAGCAGCAGGGCGACGCGCGGCAGCGAGCGCGGCACGGCAGCGCCGAGCAGCGCGATCAGGGCGATCAGCCCGGCGATGCCGAACAGCACCCACACCAGGACCTGGGAGCTGGATTCGAAGGCCTGGGTGCCGAGCGCCACCGGCAGGTTGACGACCATCTCCGGCGGCACCCGGGACCAGTACCAGTACAGCGCCGCCAGGCACAGCGGGCCCCAGGCGAGCATCCAGGTTGAGATGAAGCGCACCGCCTTGGTCCGCAACTCGTCGCCGTTGGCGGTGAACATCCAGGTCAGGAACAGCCCGGCGCAACCCGACATCACCATCGCCAGGGTGGTGCGGAAGGCGAGCTGGGGGATGTAGATGTCGTTGAACACCGCGCTCAGGAAGGTGCGGTCGGTGAGCCAGGCGCCGGGGTTCATCATGAAGCCGAGGATGGCCACGATCAGCGCCATGGTGATCCACGAGAACACGCTCAGGGTCACGCCGATGCGCATATGGGAGCCCTTGCGGCTGCCGACCAGGTGCGGCCAGCTCAGGTAGTAGAGCAGGATCAGCACCACCTCGGTGACGAACACCAGCCACTCGGTGAACCAGGCCCAGAAGAACACCCGCAGCAGGCTGCCCATGGCCTCGGGGTTGATCAGCGCCACCGACAGCCATATGCCCACCCCGGTGAGCGCGCCGGCGGTGGTGGCGAAGAGGAAGAAGGTGAACATGATTTTGCGCGCGAGCGCGTCCCAGCGCGCATCGCCGGTGCGGTGGCCCCACCACTCCAAGGCCACCACCAGGGGGATGCCGCCGACGGCGAGCATGTGGTTGATGATCACGTGCACGGCGCCGATGAGCGCGATCAGGCTGCGATCGCCGAAGAAGCCGAGATGGTAGATCGGGAAGTCCATGGGGGGGCCCTGGATGGGTGCGGTTGGCGACAAGCTGGGTACCACCCGCGCCGGCGGGCGTTGGTCGCTCTCCGGTCGAGGGTTACACAGCGGGGCCCCTCTCATAATGGCCGGGCGTTGTACGGGAATAGCCAACCGGGCGGGGGCTTGGCACGGGTCGGTGCAGCGCGGGGCGGACGCGCCGCCCCGGCACCCTGCGGACGACAGCCGGTGGGGAAAGTAGGCGACGGATCCCGCGCCGCGCGGTATGCTTTAACCCCTTCCCATTCGTCCCGTTCCCGAGATTCTACCCCGCCTTCCCCCAGCCACGTTCCGACCTCGCAGCGCAAGGATCCCCCATGGGCATGCCCTCCTCGTCCAGCACCATCCGCTCCGCCCTGCTCGTCGGCCTGGTCGCCAGCATGGCCAGCGCCGTCGCCGCCGATCAGTCGCCCGGGCTGGTCGCCGAGTACTTCGCCTTCGACAAGGGCATCGGCGACTTCCAGGATCTCAAGGACCTCAAGCCGACCCTGGTGCGCATCGACAAGCAGGTCAACTATGACGACCAGGAGGGGCCGTTCTACGGCACCAAGCTGAAGGAGAACTTCGAGGCGCGCTGGACCGGGTCGGTGGTCGCGGCCAAGGCCGGCCAGTACACCTTCACCACCGAGTCCGACGACGGCTCGCGCCTGTTCATCGACGACAAGCAGGTGGTCGACAACGGCGGCCCGCACGCGATGGGCAAGAAGTCCGGCCAGGTCGAGCTGACCGCCGGCGAGCACCAGCTGCGCCTGGAGTTCTTCCAGGGCGGCGGCGGGGCTGGCTGCAAACTCTATTGGGCCCCGCCCGGCGGCAGCGAGGCGGTGATCCCCGGCGAGGCGCTCAGCCACGTCAAGGGCGCCGATGGCAAGATCAGTTGGGACAAGGCCGCCTGGCAGAAGCGCGGCGGCGGTGGCAAGGGCGGCGTGATCGGCACCGGCTGGTTCTACGACATGGACTACGGTCCGGTGATCAGCGACAGCATCCAGTCGGCCGAGCCGGCCAACAATCTGGCGATCAAGGGCCACGCGCTCAAGCTCACGGCCAAGGTCGGCGACCAGACCGTGGTCGGCGGCATGTGCTTCGACGCCGACCTGCTGCGCTTCAGCGCCGGCTGGACCGGCGCCTTCCTCCAGCTCAAGGGTGTGGCCTACGACGGCGCCCATGGCGTGCCCGGCCCGACCACCGCCGGCACCCAGATCTTCGGCACCCCGCAGCTGCCGGGCTGGTCGAGCGGCGAGAGCTTCGATGATCCGCGCCACGAGCCCTACGGTCCGCTGCCGGCGGAGCAGGCCAAGTTCAAGGGCACCTACCTCAACGGCGACCGCGCGGTGTTCTCCTACAGCGTCGGCACCGGCAGCGTGCTCGAGCTGCCCGCCTTCGAGGCCGATGGCAAGGCGGTCTCGCGGACCCTGGAGCTCGCCAACTTCCCCGGCGCCACCAACCTGGTGGCCGAGCTGAGCAACGGCACCGGCGCGGTCGAAGGCGGCGTCGCCACCCTCACCGCGGGCGACGCCAAGGTCAGCGTCGGCCTGGTCGGCGCTCCCGCCGGCGTCAGCCTGGCGGTGGCCGGCAACCGCATCCTGCTCAAGATTGGCGCGCTCAAGGCCGCGACCTTCAAGGTGGTGATCGCCAACGTCGCCGCCGCCGAAGCCGCCGCCGTGCTCAGCGCGGCCAAGGACATCACTTCACCCGACACCCTGACCAAGGGCGGTGCGCCGCGCTACAGCGAGACCCTGGAGACCAAGGGCGAGCTCGGCATGGCGCTGGATGCCTCGCCCTACGTGGTCGACACCGTCACCGTGCCGGGATCCAACCCCTGGAAGTCCAAGCTGCGCTTCGCCGGCTTCGACTTCTTCTCCGACGGACGCGCCGCGGTCTCGACCTGGAACGGCGACGTGTGGGTGGTCTCAGGGATGGACGCCGGGCTGGAGAAGCTGACCTGGAAGCGTTTTGCCACCGGGCTGCACCAGCCGCTCGGACTGACCATCGTCGATGACGTGGTCTACGTCACCACCCGCGACGGGGTCGAGCGCCTGGTCGACCTCAACAAGGACGGCGAGGCGGACTTCTACGAGAATTTCAACAACGACGTGCACACCTCCGGCGGCTTCCACGAGTTCGCCTTCGACCTGTGGACCGACCCCGAGGGCAACTTCTACTACGCCAAGGCCGGTCCAGTCAAGCCGGGCGGACGCGGCTTCGAGCACATCACCGAGAGCAACGGCTGCATGTTCAAGATCTCCAAGGACGGCTCGAAGTCCGAGGTCTTCGCTACCGGCTTCCGCGCCCCCAATGGCATGAGCGTCGGACCCAAGGGCGAAGTCACCTCCGGCGACAACGAAGGCACCTGGACACCGAGCTCGCGCGTCAACCTCATCGTCAAGGGCGGCTTCTACGGCGTCCCGCCGCTGGCCCACCGCACGACCGAGCCGACCGACTACGACAAGCCGATCCTGTGGCTGCCGCACAACGCGCCGATCGACAACTCCTGCGGCGGTCAGGCCTGGGTCAAGGGCAATAAGTGGGGCCTGCCCGCCGGCAGCCTGCTGCACATGTCCTATGGCACCAGCTCGCTGTTCCTGGTCTCGTGGAGCAAGGAGGGCGAGCAGGCGCAGGGCGGCGCGGTGCGCTTCCCGCTCACCTTCAACACCGGCATCATGCGCGCCCGCTTCAACCCCAAGGATGGACAGCTCTACGTCTGCGGCCTGCGCGGCTGGCAGACCAACGGCGCCAACGAGGCCGGCCTCCAGCGCGTCCGCTACACCGGCAAGCCGGTGAACATGCCGGTCGGCTACGTGGTCAAGAAGAACGGTCTCAGCCTGACCTTCCCCAACGCCCTCGACCGCGCCGCCGCCGGGTCCAAGGACAACTACAGCGCCGAGCAGTGGAACTACCTGTGGGCCGAGACCTACGGCTCGCAGGAATACCACCTCGACGAGCCCAAGAAGACCGGACACGATCCGGTCGAGATCACCGCTGTGACCTTGTCAGCCGACGCCAAGACGGTGTTCCTCGAGATGCCCAAGATCCGCCCGGTGATGCAGATGAAGATCAAATTCAAGATCGCCGCCGGCGACGGCGCCGCGGTGCAGGGCGACTACTACAACACCGTCAACGTGGTGGGCAGCCAGAGCGGACCCTAACGCGCGCACGGCGGCGCGCGGGACTCCGGACTGGACGGAGGTGCAGGAGGCGTTCAGATCCGTCTCCCACCTCCAGCCATTCCGCGGAGACCGCTCGTGACCGAAGATGCGACCCCGGGCGATTCCGCCCCTTCCGGTCAGCCGCCGCTGCCGCCGCTGCTGAGCATCATCCTCGTTCTGGTCGCCGTCGTCCTCGGCGCGCTGCTGCTCTTCCTCCCGAAGAGCGGCGCCACGCCCGTACTGACGGTCGCCACCGCGCCGTCCACCGGCCCGCAGACTGCCCCGTCTCCCGTTCCCGGCCCGACCGCCGGCGGCGGCACCGTCATCATTGCGCCGCAGGCGGCGCCTCCAGCGGCGCTGCCCGCCGCGCCGGCGGACGAGAAGCTCGACCTCGGGCTGACCCTGCGCTTCAGCGATGCGAAAGGCGCCACCGACCAGCGCGCGGCGCGGGTGATCTCGCTCTTCGTCGGCGAGCACGAGTCGCCCACCCCGTTCCTCGAGCCCGGCCCCTTCACCGCCACCTGGGAGGGCTACATCACCCTCGACGTGTGGAACAAGATCACCTTCACCGCCGAGGGCGCCGGCGAGCTGACCTTTACAGTCAACGGCGCGCCGGTGCTCGAATTGAAGGGGGCGGCGTTCCCCGCGGAAGGCAAGACCCTGCGCCTGGAGAAGGGCAAGAACCGCGTGGTCGCGGTGTACAAGAGCCTGGGCAGCGGCGCCGGGCGGGTGCGCCTGCTGTGGGCTTGCTCCGACTTCCCGACCGAGCCGGTGTCCGCGCCGATGTTCACCCACAACATCAACGACAAGCCGCTCAAGGGCGCGCTCAAGCTGCGCCGCGGACGCGAGCTGGTCGCCACCCTGCGCTGCACGCGCTGCCATGCCAGCGACGCCACCGCCGCCGCGGCGATGCCCGAGCTCGCCACCGACGCCCCTGACCTGCGCGAAGCCGGCGCCCGCCTCAATGCCGCCTGGATGGCGGCGTGGATCGCCGAGCCCAAGGCGCTGCGCGCCAATGCCACCATGCCGCGCCTGCTGCACGGCAAGGACGCCGCGGCGATCCAGGGCCAGGCCGCCGACATCGCCGCCTACCTCGCCAGCCTGGGCAAGCCCGAAGCCGATCCCACCGTCGGCGACAAGGAAGTCGCCGCCGGCGGCCACCTCTTCGCCAAGCTCGGCTGCGTCGCCTGCCACCTCGCCAACAGCGACGGGCCGGCCTATGTCGACCTCGCCGCGCTCAAGGCCAAGTGGAAGCCGGCCGCGCTCGCCGCCTTCCTGAGCGAACCGACCAAGCATTACCAATGGATCCGCATGCCGACCTTCGGCTTCAGCGCCGACCAGGCCAAGCAGCTGGCCGCCTTCCTGCTCTCGCGCGAGACCAAGGCGGTGGCCGCCGGCCCCGCCGGCCCCGCCGGCGATGCCGCGCGCGGCAAGGCGGCGGTCGCCGCCAACGGCTGCGCCGCCTGCCACCAGCTCGGCGAGCTCGCGGGTGGGCCGCCCACCGCCCCCGCGCTCAGCGCGGCGGGCAAAAAGCCGGCGCGCGGCTGCCTCGCCAGCGAGGAGGCCGATCGCGGGCAAGCGCCCGACTTCGCTCTCGAGGGCGGCGACCTGCTCGCCCTGCGCGCCTTCCTCGCCAGCGACCAGGCCGCGCTCAAGCGCGAGAGCCTGCCCGAATTCGCTGAGCGCCGCATCACCGCCCTGCGCTGCAGCGCCTGCCATGAGCGCGACGGCAATGACGCCCTGCTCACCAGCTACAGCGGCGAGGTCGACAAGCTGCTCGGCGAGCTGCCCACCCCGCCCGAGGATCCCGCCGACGCCAACGACCCCGGCCTCGCCTCGGAAGGCAACGCGGCGGCCAACAACCCCTGCCCGCTGTTGACCTTCACCGGCGACAAGCTGCGCCCGGAATGGCTGGGCGCCTTCGTCGCCGGCAAGATCCCCTACCGCACGCGCCCGTGGCTCAACCGCCACATGCCGTTCTTCCCCGCCGGCGCCGTGCCGCTCGCCCAGGGCCTCGCCGAGGAGCATGGCCACGCCCCGGTCACCCCCAAAGACGAAGTGGTGGCTAACGGCCCGCCGGCGCGCATCGGCAAGGAGCTCACCGGGCAGAACCACGGCCTGGCCTGCAACTTCTGCCATGGCATCGGATCCGCAGCCCCGGTCGCGGTGTTCGAGGCGCCGGGCATCAACCTCGGCTATTCCGCGCAGCGCCTGCAGAAGGATTTCTTCCACCGCTGGATGCGCTATCCGACGCGCTTCGATCCTGCCACGCGCATGACCAAGTTCGCCTCCGACGACGGCACCACCCCGCTGAAAGACATGCTCGGCGGCAAGGCCGACGACCAGTTCGAGGCGGTCTGGCAGTACCTGGTCGAAGTCAACGCGATGACCGACTTCAAGCACTGACGGGTGACGCACCGCCGCCGCGCGCACCGTGCGGCGGCAACGCCGGGTCGCCCTCGCCGGTACAGCTTGGTGTCCGCGACCATCCGGGGAACGCATGGCGAATTGGCTCGCAGTGGGTGCCGTGCCGGGGCTGCTCGCC
>JAYVMM010000212.1:0-2742 GCA_043758975.1 Planctomycetota bacterium
GCCGATCGCCACCCACGCGGCATTCTTCGACCGCCTCTACTTCACCTTCTTCGAGAACCACCTCACCCTCTATGAGGACATGATGCCGCTGTTCGGCGACGCCAAGGTGATGTCGCTGAAGATCATTTGGGACTTCGCCTACTATTGGGCGGTGCCGGCGAGCTTCTTCTTCCACCGCCGGCTCACCGACCTCATGGCCTTCGCCGGCGCGCGCACCGCCCTCGACCGCAGCGGCGTGCTCAACCGCGAGATGCAGCAGCTCTTCCGCAGCTGGCACCAGTGCAGCGGCGACATCGCCTGCACCTTCATCGACATTCCCGCCATCCCCTTCATGCATGCGCTCAACCGGGGCCTTCAGGACCAGCTAGACGGCCCCGGCTTCAGCGCCCGCCTGCACGACAACCTCGACCTGCTCGAGCGCTTGGCCGGGGAGATCCTCGCCTTCGCGCGTGGCGACAACCCTGCCCTTGCCGTGCCGAGCCTGCGCGCGCCTTCTTCGGTGCAGCCCGGACCGGCGCTGCTCGCGGGCGTGCTGCCGCGCCTGGCACAGAGCGCCGACAGCGCGGCGGCAGGGACGGCGGGGGCGCCGTGAGCGGATGGCGGCGGCACGGCGGCGCCGGTGCACCCAGTGATGGCGGCTAGCCCGCCAGCGCAGTCCGCCCCACCGGCCAGCCAGCATTGGAGCGGGCGGAGCCGGGGCGGTGCGTGGCTGTTCAAGGCCTGCGTCTCGCTGCTGCCGGTGGTCGGCGCGCGCGGCGCCTGGTTGATCAGCTTCGTCATCGCCGCGTGCTTCAGCCTGTTCGGCGGGCGCGGCCAGTTCGGCATGATCGCGTATTGGCGCCGCCTGCGCCCGGGCGCGGGCCCGGCCCTGCTCGCACTGCTCGCCTTCCGCCAGTTCGCCAGCTTCGGACGCATCCTCTGCGACCGCCTGTTGGTCTACCTGCGACCGAGCGATTTCCGCATCGAGGTCTCCGGAGTGCAGCGCCTGCGCGCGTTGCGCGAGCAGGGCCAGGGCTGCATCTTGCTTTCGGCCCACCTCGGCAATTGGGAAATCGCCAGCTTCTGGCTGCACGAACTGGCGAGCGCGGTCGGCGACGTGCACGTGGTGATGGTGCGCGACGATCTCGAGGTGGTCCAGCGCTTCACCGATGCGCGCATGCGCGGCGGCCACACCAAGGTCATTGATCCGCGCGATGGCCTGGGGGCGTCCCTCGCGATCAATGCCGCGCTCAATGCCGGCGGCATCGTCTGCATGCTCGGCGACCGCGTGTTCGGCGAGCAGCCCGCGGTGGCGGTGCGCTTCCTCGGCGGGATGGCGCGCTTCCCGGTCGGACCCTTCCATGCCGCCGCCCTGACTGGGACTCCGATCTTGGTCGGTTTCCTGATGAAGACCGGAATGCGCAGCTACCTCGTCCATGTCGACGCCCCGTGGTACCTCCAGCTGCCGCCGCGGCGCAGCGAGCGCCCGGCGGCGCTGCGCGCAGTGGTCCAGCGCTGGGCCCGGCGGCTCGAGCTGCAGGTCCGCCGCTATCCGCGGCAATGGCACAACTTCTTCGATTTCTGGCGCTGAGAGCCGCCGCTGCTGGCCAACGCCGCTCCCGGCGCCACAATCGTGCGTATGTCCGACGCCAATGTCCGCCCATTCTCCCCGCCCGGAACCGCCCCGCAGTGGACCAGGCCGCGCCCCTTCCGCATTACCCGGGTCGAGCTCGCGGTCACCGTCGACCTCGCCCGCCAGCGCATCATGGGCGAGGTGGTGCACCAGCTAGAGATGCCCGGGCACCCAGGCGCGGAGCGGGTGGTCGAGCTGGACCAGCACGATCTCGAGATAACCGCAGTGGAGGTCGCCGGCGCCGCCGCCGCCTTTAGCCGCAGTCCGGGCCGGCTGGTGGTCGCGCTGCCGCCCGGGACCGGCGCCGCCTTCAGCGTGCGCATCGTCTTCGCCGCCGACCATCCGGCCAAGGGCATGTATTTCATTGCCGCGGATGAGCGCGCCGGGCGGGTGGCGATGGCCTGGACCCAGGGCGCGATGGAGGACCACTCCTACTGGTTCCCCTGCTTCGACAGCCCCAACAACCTCAGCACCTACCGCATCGCCATCCGCCATCGTGCCGAGCACCTCGCGGTCGCCAACGGGGTGCGGGTCGCACGCGAGGAGCTCAATGAGGGCTGGGTGCGCAGCATCTACGAGCAGCGCCAAGCCCATGTGCTCTACCTGCTCAACTTGGTGGTGGGGGACCTGGTGCAGGTGGATGGGGGGGCGGCGGCGGTGCCGCTAGCGCACTACCTACCGCGTGGCCGCGAGCAGTGCGCCGCACTGATGTTCCGCGCCACCTCCTTCGCCATCGGCTGGTTGGCTGACTACATCGGCGTGCCCTTCGCCTGGGACTGCTATGGCCACGTGGTGGTGCACGGCTTCATGTGGGGTGGCATGGAGAACACCACCCTGACCACCATCACCGACCGCGGCCTGCTCAGCGCCGAGGGGGCGGCGGCCGAGGATGTCGACATCGACAGCTTGGTCATCCACGAGCTGGTGCACCAATGGTACGGCGACCTGCTGACCATGAAGGCGTGGTCGGACATTTGGCTCAACGAGAGCTTCGCCACCTATCTCGAGGCGCGCTGCACCGCGGTGTGGCGGGCGCGCCTGCGCGGCTCGCGCTCCGAGGATGAGCTCGCCCTCGAGCTGTGGGACAACCTCCAGGCCTACCTTGAGGAGGATGCCGGGCGTTATCGCCG
>JAYVMM010000213.1:0-2487 GCA_043758975.1 Planctomycetota bacterium
GCGCGACAACTCGATTTGACCGTTTTCTCCCACCGTAAAATTCAACTGGCGACACCGGAAACCCCGGCTATCCTGCAATTCATGATTCGTCAGGCATCCGTGCTCCGTAAGCCAGGCGGCGAGGCGCTCGGGCTCGCGCTCCGGCAGCGGCTCGCGCACCAGCCGGCGCCCATCGTTCTCCGGCGCCTGGCCGATGTTAAGCTGGAAAAGCAGATCGTTGACCACCTGGCAGCGGGCGGTGGCGAATGCCGCAGGCGACTCCCACGACCGCCGCTCATCCCAGGGGTGGCCGAGGGCGAGATGCAGGCGGGCATGGGCTATCCACCACAGCCAGGTGGGCACGGAGAAGCGGTGGTTGCGGTTAAGTTGGATCCGCTCGCCATCGACCACGCGCACGCGGATGGCATGCGCCAGGTCGGCCCACTCCAACCGCCCAGACATGCGTGCGAGCAGCGGGTGGGCCGCAACCGCATTCCAGACCTCCACCTGCAGGCTGCGGTTGCGCTGCTCGTCGTGACGCCGGCGTGGCATGGTTCACTTCCGCTTCGCCGCCAGGCGCGGAATGGCGGTCACCGCATCGACCAGGAACCAATCAGGGATGCCGTCCTCCCCCTCGGCTACCACCAGCTGCGCCACTTCGGCGTTAATGTCCGCCAGTTCGACCAGCAGGGCCTTGGCCCGATGCGCCAGCTGCTTGGCCTCACCGGCGGCGGCGTCCTTGCGCTCCGGCAGCTCCTTGGCCAGCCGGGCACGCAGGCTCATGGCGAGGAAATAGAGCAGGTCGGCGTCTGCCGCGTTGCGCGGCCAGCCGAGGTCCCCGCAGAGGATGGCATCCAGGGTATGGCGATTGCGGATCTGCTTGACGAAGGCGCGGAACTGCCCGGCATGGATCGGGGACAGGCAACCGGCGGTGGCGGCCTCGAGCATGCGCTCGCTCACCTCGTCCTGGCTGACCAGCTCCTGCAGCTGGTCGGAGAGCATATGCCAGGAGCGCGGGGTCGAGAACGGCTCCTCCACCTTGGGCGCCGGCGCGCAGAGATGGTCGGGGCGGTGGCGGATGTAGTCGATGACCCAGGGATGCAGCTCCTGCCCGGCGGCCCACAGCAGCCACTCCGGCACCGAGACCCACAGCTGCACGTGGACCATGCGGTTGACCAGGGCCGAGGACAGCGGCTTGACGATGGCGTTGTCCTCCGCCCGGTTGCCGGCAGCGATGACCACCGATCCGGTCGGCAGACGGTATTCGCCCAGGCGCCGCTCATGGATCAGCGAATAGAACGCCTTCTGGATCTCATGATTGCAGGCATTGAGCTCATCGAGGAACAGCACATAGGGCTAGCGCCGGGCAATTTGCGCCGGCGGGCAGAAATGGCTGACGCCGTCTTGGATGGTGGGCACCCCGATGAGGTCCTCGGGCGCGAGCTGGGAGCCCAGGAGCGACACGCAGGGCAGGCCGACATCGCCGGCGAAGCGCTCGACCAGCGCCGACTTGCCGATTCCCGGCTGGCCGCGGATCATCACCGGGCGGCGCGGCGCCACCGCGAGCAGGAAGTCGAGCAGCTGGGACGGGGTCAGATCGGGCAGGCGCATGGCGGTCTCATCCTTCAGGGCGGCGCCCGCGCACGCTGATCAGAGCCCCGCCGGCCTCCTCGTCGATTGAGACCACCGGTCCCAGGAAGGCAGCCAGGATGGCGGCGTTGGTCCTGGTGTGCGCGCTTGGTTTACCCGTGCGGAAGCGCCCGCCGGCACCGAGAGCCAGGGGCAGCAGCAGCTGGTCGGCGAGGTGTTCGCAAACCGGGGCGTCGCAATCGAGGTAGCGGCGGATCTGGCGCACGCAGTCCTCGGCGACCTGCTCTGCGGGCTTGCGCAGCTCGCCGAAGGCGGAGCAGGCGGTGAGGATGTGCGCATAGCGCAGGCGGGCGATGATGGCATTGCCCGGGCCGTCGGCGGCGACCTCGCGCTCATCGACCTCCTGGTGGCTCCAGTGCAGGCCGTGCTTGAGCGCCTGCGCCTCGCGGGCGGCGACATGCCCCGGCAGATTGGCGACCAGCACTTCGGCGTGGCGGGCGACGGCCTTGCCCCGTTCCATGAGCTCAAGCGGCGCCGCGACCGGCCAGGGCTGGATGGTGGCGCTGAGCCCACCACCGCCGGCAGGATAGAAGCCATGGCGCTCGAGCGACACTGTCGCCGCGATGCCGATGCGGTGCAGCACCGGCAGGAAGCTCTCCTGCAGGAATTCCACCGGCGGCGCCATGCCGTTGTGGGTGCCGCCGCTGATCCGCACCGTCGAGGCGGCGTCAGCGCCGAGCAGGATCGGCAGCACGGTCTGCAGCACCAGGGTGGTGCTGCCGGCTGAGCCGATATCGAAGATGTAGGTGCCGGCGCAGGGCGCCTGCGGGGTGAAGGAGATCGCCCGGCTGCCGAGCTCGGCCCCCTCCAGCTGGCCGTTGCACACCCGCGCCGCGGCCTGCACCGCCACAAGATGCT
>JAYVMM010000214.1:0-2228 GCA_043758975.1 Planctomycetota bacterium
GCGCCCGCGGGCGCGGAGACCGGCGCGGAGGGGGGCGCCGCCGGGGCCACCGCCGGTGCGGTGCCGTCGAGGATCGCCACCACCTGCTCGGGGGTGACCTTGGGCGCGCTGCTGGCCAGGCTGTGCGGCGGGGGCAGGGCGCCGGCCATGGCGATGTGCATCACCAGCGCGGCGTCGCCGAGGCTGATCTGGCCGCTGTTGAGAGCGCGCGCCAGGGCGTCGAGCTGGCTGGCGATGGCGCCGCCGCCGGCGAGCGCCTGCTCGCGCGCGCGTTCGGCGATCAGCGCGGCGGCGATGTGGCTGGCGGCGGCGCTGCTGGTGGCGGCGGCGGCGGCGCTGGCAGCGCTTTGCGGCGCTTCGCCGGCGGCGAGGGCGGCGGCGGTAACGACGGTGGCGAGGTGGAGGAGCAGGACGTGGCGGCGGGGCATGGCGGTATCCGTTGCGGTGCGGGCGGACGGCCATGATCGCCGACGGGGGCGGCCTTCAACCTGGAACTTCCCGCGCCGCTGCCGGCCCAGGGGTCAGCGCGCCTGGGCGAGGCAGTCGCGGATCATCGCGTGGAGGTCGAGCTGCTGCCGCCAGGCGGTCAGGGCGGTGAGCTTGGCGACATCGGGCACCCGCCGGCGCATGTCTTCGAAGCCGCCCTGGGGATAGGCGTGGTCGTAGCTGATCGCGCCCACGGTGCCGCGCCCGGCCACCGCGACCACGCGCGCGGCGAGTTCGCCGATGGCGATCTCCTCCAAGCCGCCGATGTTGACCACCTCGCCCACCGCCGCCGGGGCGGCGAGCAGCAGGAGCACCGCGCGCACGCAGTCCGCGACATGCAGGAAGCAGCGCGACTGGCGCCCATCGCCGTGCACTTCGAGAACGCCGCCGCGCTGGGCGGCGGCGCAGAAGCGCGGCAGCACCATGCCGTAGTGCGGGCTCTGGCGCGGGCCGGTGACGTTGAAGAAGCGCCCGATCACCACCGGCAGGCCGCGCTCGCGGTGGTAGGCGAGGGCGAGGAACTCGTCCATCAGCTTGGAGCAGGCGTAGCTCCAGCGGTGCAGCGAGCTCGCGCCGAGCACGCTGTCGTCGCCCTCGCGGAAGGGGGTGCGCTCGAGCTTGCCGTAGACCTCGCTGGTGGAGGCAAGGAAGAACGGCAGGCGCCCATGCGCGGTGGCGGCGCGCAGCAGCACCTCGGTGCCGTGCAGGTTGGTGACGATCGAGCGCACCTGCTGATCGAGGATGCGCTTGACCCCGACCGCGGCGGCGAGGTGGATCACCGCCTCGACCTGGGTGCAGGCCTCGTCCACCACCAGCTCGTCGCAGGCCGAGCCGTGGATGACGCGTAGGCGGGGGGAGGCGCCGGCGGCGCGCAGGTTGTCGGGCGTGCCGGTGGAGAAGTCGTCGATCACCGTGACCTGGTCGCCGCGCGCCAGGAGCGCGTCGACGAGATGGCTGCCGATGAAGCCTGCGCCGCCGCTGACCAGGTAGTGCATGCCCGCGAGATTAGCCGCAGCGCGCGCGCGCCGCCTGTGGCGCGACCCGGCGCGCTCTCTGCCGTGTCAGTGGGCGGTGCCCCGCCGCGCTGGGCACCCTCAGCTGTCGAGGGTGGCGCGCAGGAACCAGGCGTTCTTCTCGAAGCCCTCGACGATGGTGGTGAGCAGATCGACGGTGTCGTCGTCCTCGTGCTTGGTCGCCACCGCGCGCGCTTCGCGCACGCTCTCGAGGAAGACCTCGATGCGCTCGGCGAGCAGCTGCACGTGGTCGAGATCCTTGGTGGTCTCCTGGGGATACTCGTCCAGGCGCGAATGCTTGGCCACATGGCGGGTGGTGCCGAAGGCCATGCCGCCGAGGGTCACCGCGCGCTCGGCGACGTCGTCGGTGAAGCCGGCAAGGGCCACGGCGAAGGTCTCGAACAGCGGGTGCAGGGCGGCGAAATGCGCACCTTTGATGTTCCAGTGCGCGACCTTGATCTGGCTGTGCAGGTCGAGGCCGTCGGCAAGCACATTGTTGAGCGCTTCGGAGACCTTGCGGCGGGCCTTCTCGGACAGGCGGCTCGGACTGTGGTACATGGGGATGCTCTCGCGGTGGTTGGTGCCGGATGCTGACCTGCGTTTGGCCGCCGTCCACGGCGCACCCGGCCCAAGCGGTGCGCGCGCGGGAGCGGCTTCGAACATGGTTGCGGACCGGCCCGGCTGGGGCGGCACGGGGGTGAGGATGACGTCGCCTCGGTATTTCCCGCC
>JAYVMM010000215.1:0-7051 GCA_043758975.1 Planctomycetota bacterium
TCGCGGTCGTCGAACGAGACCGTGTGGTCTGGTATTTCCACTACGATATGCCGATCTTTTCCCATGCGGTCGACGATCTGGCATCGTTCCGCATGTTCACGAGTTCGTTGCTGAGACGTTTGTCGATTCCACTCGCTATACCGGGCACTGCTATCGAACGGCCAACTGGCTCAACCTCGGGCAGACCACAGGTCGATCGAAATGGGATCGGTACTCGACGCTCTCAGTTCCTAAAAAAAAGATGTCTGGATCTATCCGCTATCAAAAATCTCAAGAAGAGACTTTATAGGGACTTAGACGGTACGGGAGGCCCGAATACTTACGGATTTGGGAATCGCGCCAGGCACTCCGGAGGGGGCCCGCAGGCCGCACGATCACTGCACGTCGCTGCGGAACGGCACCGCCGGCAGGGCGGCCTGATTGACCAGCGAGCACTCGGGGTTGTCGGCCCAGGCATAGCGCACGGCGGTCGGGGTGGCGACCTTGGCGCAGGAGAGGACCACGGTGTCGCCGCTGATGGTTGCCTCCGCCCAGGCGAACTGCTTGTCGGCACCGGCGATGGCGAAGCCGGTGAGCGGCCCGCCGAGCTTGCTCGCCAGGCCGTCGGCATGGGTGAAGTGCACCACCACCTTGCCGCCGTCGACGGTGAAGTCCTTGAACACCGGGCCGGAATACTCGATTTTCTTGCCGTAGGTCAGCGCGAGGGCGTTGAGCGCCAAGCGGTGGCCGACGTCCTGCTTGTTGGTGGGGTGGATGTTGTCGGCCATGCCGATGTCGATGATGGTCGCCAGTCCGGTGTTCTTGACCTTGGTGGTGGTGAGGTACTGCGCCTCGCGCAGCTGCGCCCAGCCGCTCTCGGACGGCTCGGGCTTGCGCGCCATGTAATTGGCGAGCTGGACGATGTAGAAGGGGAAGTCGCCCTCGCCCCAGGCATGGCGCCAGTCGCCGATCATCGCCGGCAGCAGGGCGCGGTACTTGAGCGGCTGGCCGGCGTTGGATTCGCCCTGGTACCAGATCGCGCCGCGGATGGCGTAGGGGATGATGGGGGTGATCATGCCGTTGTAGAGCGTGCTCGGGCGGTTGGGCGAATTCTGGTCGGTCGGCGGGCGCGGCGGCTTGGGCTCGGACTTGCCTGCCGCCTTGGCTGCGGCCTTGGCCTCGGCCTCGCCCTTCTTCCAGGCCGCGAGATCCTGCTCGTACTTGGCCTTGGCCTTGGGCAGGTCGGCCATGCGCTGGTCCCACGAGGTGATGTAATCCTTGATCTCGTCGTTGGCGGCCAGCGCCTCATGGCTGGTCCAGGCCTCCGCCGGGGTGCCGCCCCACGAGGTGTGGATCAGGCCGACCGGCACGCCGAGCTCATGGTGCAGATCGCGCCCGAAGAAGTAGGCGACTGCCGAGAAGCCCAGCACCGTCTCGGGCGAGCATTCCAGCCATTTGCCGCTGCAGTCGTGCAGCGGCTCGCCCGAGACCTTCTTGGCCACGCTGAACAGGCGGATCTTGGGGAAGGTCGCACCCGCCGCCTCCTGTGCCGAGTTGATCGCGCCGCGCACCGAGAACTCCATGTTCGACTGCCCGGAGCCGACCCACACTTCGCCCACCAGCAGGTTCTTGAGCGTGATGGTGGTGCTGCCACTGATGGTGAGATCGAGCGGACCGCCGGCCTTGAGCGCATCGAGGGTCACCCGCCACTGGCCATCGGCGCCAACGGTGGCCTTCTTCTCCTGGCCTGAAACGCTGACGGTGACGGTGCCGCCGGGCGTGTCGCTGCCCCACACCGGCAGCGGGGCGTCGGCCTGGAGCACGGCGTTGTCGCCGAGGATCGCCGGCAGCTTGACCTCGGCGGCCAGGCGCGGGGCGGCGGCAAGGGCGAACAGACTGAGAATGGCGGCAGCGAGGAAGCGGGGCATGGCGGGGTCCGGGGTGGAGGAGTGCTCCACTTCTACGGACGGCGCGCGCGCGCGCTGAAGCGGACCTGCTGCCCCGGCGCGCGCCGCCTGCCCCTGCCATACTTCAGCCTGCCGCGGTGTCCTGCGCCAGCGCCAGCGCGGTGCGCCAATTGACGGTGTCATTGTGCGAGTGGGTGAAGCCGATGCTGCGCTCGTAGGCGACGGTGGCGGCGGAGCGGTAGGCGATGACGTAGGTCTTGCGCCACTGCTGGGAGCTGTTGCCGAGCGAGCCGTGCACCACCCATTCGTCGTGCACGGTGATGCTGCCGCGGCGCACTTCCTGGTCGATGATCTCGGCTCCCGCCGGGAGCTCGAGCTCGAGGGTGTGCGACTGGCTGCGGTCCTGGTTGCCGGTTACGCCCTTGGGGCGGTGCGGCAGCAGGCGGGCCGCCTTGTGCGTGCCGGGCACGAAGCGGATGCAGCCGTTGGCCTTCAGCGAATCGGTCACCGCCAGCGAGCAGGTCGCGGTGCGGGTGTCGGGGGTGCCGACCGGCCAGTAGCCCATGTCCTGGTGCATGGCGAAGGCGGCGCGCGCGCGCGCCGGCTTCTTGCTCAGGAACTGGTCGTAGTCGAGCGCCATGTCCTCGCCCAGCAGCTGGCGGCTGATGGATGCGCTCAGGCGTTCGAAGGGATTGCCGGCGATCTCCGGGCGGTAGCGCCGGGGGAGCATGGCGTTGACCAGGGCGTAGCCGGCGAAGGCGTCGTCATAGCTGCCGCTCATGTCGCACAGGTCGCGGCCCATGCCGCTGACCGCACCCGCGGTGAACTGGTCATAGACCGCCTCGATGGCGGCGACCTCGTGCTCGTGCAGCACGCCCTCGAGGGTGAGGTAGCCGTGCGCGTGGAAGGCGGCGCGGTCGGCGGCGCTGACCAGGAAGTCGTCGCCCTGGCGCTGCGAGCGCGGCGGGGCGGTGGCGGTGGTGAGGGGCTGGGGGGCGGACCGCATGGCGGACTCCTGGGTTGGTAGTGGCCGGCATGGTGGCTGGCGCCGCCGCCGGCGCTCCTGGCGGGCGCTCAATAAAGTATGTTATTTTATCACAACGGATTGACCTCCGCCGCCGCTGCGATAGGAAACGACCATGCAAAGCCCGCTCGAGGAGATCGCGGCGGCGCCCAGCGGGCAGTCGCTGCGCGTGCTGGTGTGGGAGCTGGACCTCGTCGACATGTGGAGCCTCGACCCCGCGGGCGCGCGCGTGCCCTTCCGCGGCAAGGGCTCGCATTGGCACGTCCATCCCGAGTTCGAGCTCACCGCCATCACCCGCGGCGAGGGCGTGCTCTACGCCGGCGACCACATCGGGCGCTTCCGCGCTCCCGACTGCATCCTGCTCGCCGGTCGCCTGCCGCATGTGTGGAAGGCCGACACCAAGCTCAGCGGTGTCGCGGTGCAGTTCGGCGGCGGGCTGGACGGCGGGCTGATGGCGCTGCCCGAACTGGCTTCGGCGGGGAAGCTGTGGCGGCGCGCCGGGCATGCCCTGCGCTGGCAGGGGCGCACGCGCGATGCGCTGTGCGCCGGCCTCGCCGGCCTCGCTGGGGCGGGCGCGCTCGCGCGCCTGGCGCGCTTCCTCAGTCTGGTCGCGACCATGCGCGAGGCCGGTGCGGGGCAGGCGCGCGCGCTTTCGGCGCAAGCGCTCGCGGAGGAGGGCGAGGCGCGCGCCGGGGCGGGCATGCGCCGCGTGCTCGACCACCTCATCGAGAACTTCCGCGAGGAGATCACCCTCAATGAGCTGGTGCGCATGAGTGGGCGCTCGCAGGCGACCTTCTGCCGCCACTTCGCCGCCCTCACCGGGCGCACCGCCACCGCCTACCTCAACGCCATCCGCATCGAGGAGGTGCGCCGCCAGCTGGCCGAGACCAGGGACAGCGTCACCGCCATCGCCTTCGCCGCCGGCTTTAACAACCTCGCGCACTTCCATGCGCGCTTCCGCCGCGCCTGCGGCTGCACGCCGCTCGCCTTCCGCCGCCGCCACGCGCTGAGGTGAGGGGCGCCGGCGCGCGCGTGTGCGCCCGCATCCGCGCCCGCTTGTGAGTTGTTCAGGAGCCGAGGCCGCGCATCAGCGGGCCCATCATGGCGGAGAGGTCGCTGCCCGCCATCAGCTTCTGGATCTGTTCGTCGGGGCTGCCGCCGTAGCGCGCCTTGTACTGGCGCAGGGCGTCGTTGAGCGCGGCGGCGACCAGGTCCTCGAGCATGCTGATGTCCTTATCGGCGGCGGCGGCCGCCGGGGCGATGGCGATGCTCGCGACCGAGAGGTCGCCCATCAGGCGCAGCTTGACCGCGCCGCCTCCGGACGAGCCGTCGAAGGCGACGGTGGCGCGCTCCTGCTCCGACTTCTTGAGGGTGTCCTGCAGCGGGCCGAGTCCGCGCATGAGGGCGGAAAGATCCATGGCGTGTTCCTTGGCTCCAAGTGTAGCGCGTACCCGCGCCGGGGGAAGCACGCGCGGGGCAATGCGGTTGACCCCGGCTCGCTGATACGACAATCGCGCAGCGCCGGCTGCCCCGGCGCGCGCGCGAGGTCGATGCCCGATGCTGTCGATGATCCAGGACATCCTCCTCGCCGAAGCCGAGGCGGTGCGCGCCATCCCCGCCGACAACCCCTTCGTCGCATGCGTCTCGCTCTTCCTCGAGGCCAAGCACCGCGGCGGCAAGGTGGTGGTCGCGGGCGTGGGCAAGGCGGGCGAGGTCGGGCGCAAGATGGCCTCCACCTTCTGCTCGGTGGGGGTGCCGAGCGTCTTTCTGCACCCGCTCGAGGCCCAGCACGGCGACCTCGGCGTGCTGCACGCCCAGGACGTCCTGCTGCTGATCTCCAACTCGGGCAAGACGCGCGAGATCATCGAGCTCGAGATGCTGAGCAAGCGCCTGCATCCGGGGCTGAAGACCATCGCTTTGACCGGCAACCGCGACTGCGAGCTGGCGCGCGCCTCCACCCATGTGCTGTGGAACGGCGCCCCGCGCGAGGTCTGCCCGCTCGGGCTCACCCCCACCACTTCGACCACCACCATGGCGGTGATCGGCGACGTGCTGGCGGTGCTGGTGGTGCGCATCTCCAACTACACCCCGGCGGAGTACGCCCAGCGCCATCACAGCGGCTACCTTGGCGAGAAGTCCAAGCAGGCGGCGGCGGCCTTCGCCACCGGCGGCGCGAGCAAGGATGAGCTGAAGGCGATCTATCGCGTGCTGCACCAGGAGAACGCCGACTACCGCGATCATAACTGGCTGCTCGCCGACCTTCCGCTGCTGCTGCGCCATGAGCAGGGCGCCATGCTCGAGCTCGGTGCCGGCAACCTGCACTGCGCGCGCGCGGCGTCGTCGTCGCTGCGCGCGGTCACTGCCATCGATTGGGTGGAGTCCCCGGTCGCGCGCGCGGGCGCGCTGCCCGCCAACCTCGACTACCGCATCGCCGACGCCACCGCGATCACGCTGCCGCGCGTCGGGCTGGTGGCCTCCTCCGACTTCCTCGAGCACCTCTCCCCGCACGAGATCGCGCCGCTGATCGCGGCGATGGCGGCGGCGGGTGCGCGCCAGTTCCATACCATCGCCTGCTATCCCGACAGCCGCGGCCTGCATCTCACCATGCGCCCGCCGGAATTCTGGCTGCAGGCCTTCACCGCCTGCGATCCCGCCTTCGCCCTCGCGCGCACGGTCAGTCGCCGCGGGCGCGCCGACCAGCCGGTGATCACCATCACCCGCGGCATCGCGCTCTAGTGGATCGCCAGCAGCCTTCGTTGTCGTGCACGTGTCCAGCGACTAAGGGACTCGGCGCACGTGGTAATGCAGGAAGTGCAGCGTGGATGGCGGTGGGGACGCCGTGACTCTGACCCCTTGGCGCAACTGAAATGGACAGGAGCGAAACACGTCTATGCTCCACTTTGACGTGTCCTATGGGTCAGATCACCATCTATCTCAATGACCGGCTGGCTCAGCGCCTCAGGAAGGCAGCGGAACGTGATGGCATGTCGCTGAGCAGCTGGGTGGCTCAAGCCATTGCCGACCGCACCGCCGACCGCTGGGGTGCGGATTTCCTCGCCCTGGCGGGGACCTGGGCAGACGAGCGGGATGGACGGCCCCAGCAGGGCGCGGATCTCGACCGCGAATAACGTTGAGCGCATTTCTACAGCTCTCAGGGCATTTCAGCGGTGCGCTCTCGACACGGCATTCGATCTCATGCCGATGTGATGGATCGCCGATGATGGGCCTCAGCTCGGCCACCACCCCGGCAGGTCCTGGGGAGAGTGGTGCATAGCTTCCCACCACGTTCGCTGGCGCTGAGCAGGCTGTTCGCGGCTGCGGCACGCCACCCGAGGACTTCACATGATCAGCCACCGCTTGCTGCTGCTGCTCGCCCTGGTGCTGGTGACAATCGTGCCCCTGGCGGCAGGTGAGCGCACCGGCGAGCGCCTGCTCTATGATTTCGAGGCTCCCGGTGAATGCGACGAACTGCGCGCAAAATCGGACAATGTCAGCTTCGACGTGGTGCAGGATAACGGGGTTACGCATGGCCGCCAATGCTGCCGCATGGTGTTCAAGCAGGGTGGCGGCGATGGCATCGTCCAGCTCGGGGCGAAGCGCATCGCGGACTGGTCGGGGTACGCCGCCATCGCCTTCGACGTCGTCCAGGAGCGCGCCGAGAAGTGGACGGTCAATGTCGAGCTGTGGGACAAGAGCAGCCGCAATTACGCCACCCGCTGCACCTACGACCAGGTGGTGCGTCCCGGCAAGAACACCGTGGTGGTCGCCATCGACCATGCCAAGCGCAACAGCAAGGAGGGCCGCGATTGGTCGGAGCTCGAGCCCCAGGACAAGATCGACCTCGATCATCTCACCCAGGTGAAGATATTCCTCTCCTGCCCGAGCGCGGGCGGCGACTTGGTGTGGTGGGTGGACAACATCCGCTTGCTGGCCAGCGATGCCATCGGCGGCCAGCCGCTGAAGATCCCGCTGCCGGCTGCGGCCAAGGCCTTCGCCCTCGGGCGCGCCGCTGCCGATGTCGCCGGCTTCACGCCGGTGCCTGCCGGCCTGGCCTTCGAGCCCGGGCGCGGCTACGGCTGCGCCGGGGGCACCGCGCAGGCCATCGGCGCGGGCTGGCCGGACGCGCTGACCGGGCGGGGGC
>JAYVMM010000216.1:0-2218 GCA_043758975.1 Planctomycetota bacterium
GCACAACGGCAAGGTGCGCGCCGACGTCAACCTCGGCATCCTCGGCAGCCAGGCGGTCGCCGACCGCATCAAGCAGGCAGGGGCGGCGGTCTACGGCCACAACCTCGAGACCGCGCGCAGCTTCTTCGATGCCATATGCTCGACCCACAGCTACGACGAGCGCATGCGCACCGTGCAGTACATCAAGAAGGCGGGCATGGGGCTGTGCTCGGGCGGCATCATCGGCATGGGCGAGAGCAAGGACCAGCGCATCGAGTTCGCCGAGCAGCTGCGCTTCATCGAACCCGACATGGTGCCGATCAACTTCCTCAATCCGATCCCCGGCACCCCGCTCGGCGAGCGCGCGCCGTTGCCCGCCGACGAGGCCCTGACCACCCTCGCGGTCTACCGCTTCATGCTCTGCGACCGCAACATCATGGCTGCCGGCGGCAAGGAGATCACCCTCGCCGAGCGCTTGCACGAGGTGTTCGCTGCCGGGGTCAACGCGGTGATGGTCGGCAACTACCTCACCACCCTGGGCACCGCGCCCGACTACTGGCGCGCGGCGGCCAGCCGCCACGGCCTGCGTCTGCAGGAGGCGGTCAGCGAGGTCGACGCCGGCAGCGGCAGCTGCGGCTGCGGCAGTCGCAGCTGCGACTGAGGCGCGCCGCCCCACCCGGCTCTGCCCTGCCCTAGGTGGCGGGATGGAGCGGACCGGCCAGACCGGGCCACGGGTCGCCGACCTGGGCGCGCTGGCGCAGCCAGCAGTCGGCGAGCACCAGCCCAGCCATGGCCTCGACGATCGGCACCGCGCGCGGCAAAACGCAGGGATCATGACGGCCCTTGGCCTGGAGCGGCACATTGCGCCCGGCGTCATCCGCGCTGTCCTGCGGCTTGAGCACGGTGGCGGTGGGCTTGAACACCAAGCGCAGGTCGAGCGGCATGCCATTGGAGATGCCACCCTGGATGCCGCCGCTGCGGTTGCTGGTGGTGACCAGGCGCGGCGGGGCGCCGTCCTGGGCGCTCTCCCAGCGGAAGGGGTCATTGTGCGCCAGCCCGCCCAGCTGCGGGCCGGCGAAGCCGGAACCGACCTCGATGCCCTTGCACGCGGGCAGCGAGAGCATGGCCTGGGCGAGCAGGGCGTCGAGCTTGTCGAACACCGGCTCGCCGAGCCCAGGCGGCACCCCGTGCACCACCAGGCGCAGGCAGCCGCCCAGGCTGTCGCCATGGCGCTTGGCCTCGAGGATGGCCTCCTCCATGCGCGCGGCATGCGGCGGGTCGGGGCAGCGCGTGGGGTGGGCGTCGACCAGCGCGCGCGTCGGCAGGGCGGCGTCGATGGCCGCGCGCGCGTCGATGCCGGAGACGCTTTCGACCCAGGCGACGATGCGCAGGTCCGGGAAGCGCGCGTGCAGCAGCTGTTCGGCTACCGCGCCGGCGGCGACCCGAGCGACGGTCTCGCGCGCGGAGGAGCGCCCGCCGCCCTCCCAGGCACGCAGCCCGTACTTGGCGTCGTAGGCGTAGTCGGCGTGGCTCGGACGGTAGATGTGGCGGAAGTCCTGGTAGGAGCCCGAACGCTGGTCGCGGTTGCGCACCACCAGGCAGAGCGGGGTGCCGAGGGTCCGCCCGCTCTCGAGGTCGAGGCCGGAGAGCACCTCGACCTGGTCCTCCTCCTCACGCGGGCTGACCAGGCGGCTCTGCCCGGGGCGCCGGCGGGCGAGGCAGGCCTGGACCTGGACGAGGTCGAGTGCGAGCGCTGGCGGGCAGCCGTCGATGACGCAGCCGACCGCAGGACCGTGGCTCTCGCCGAAGGTGTGGACGCGAAACGCGGTGCCGAAGCTGCTGCCGGACATGGTGCTCCCGGGCGCGTGCCCGCCACGATCCTGGCAGCCTGGCGGCGGTGGTCCAGCCCAGGCCGGCGGCGGGCGACGGCGGCGGGCGCCGCGCCACCGACCGGTGGACGCCGCTACCGCCACCAACTCGACCGCCCAGCGGCGGCGAAAGCGGGCCAGCAAGCGCGCCTACAAGCGCGCCGACGCTGCCGGGTACGGGCGGAACATGCAATCCACGCGCGAGCTTAACTTGCCCATGCGCGAAAGAGGGATAAAGAGTTGCCCTTTCGGGAGCGCCCCGCGCCCCGCTCGCCACCCCGCCTCCACCTTCCGACTGCAATCTCCCACCTCCAGGGAACCACTGCGATGGGCAACAAGTTCAAGAAGCTCAAGCTCGACGGTTTCAACAA
>JAYVMM010000217.1:0-4131 GCA_043758975.1 Planctomycetota bacterium
GACCATCCGCTCGCCAACCGCGAATTCCTCTTTCCCTACTGCTCGGTGGTGGAGCTGCCGCAGGCCGAGATGCTTGGTCGCATCGGCCCCTCGCTGGTGGTGAGCGCGATCAGCGACGATCCGACCTGGCGTCGCGAGCTGCTCGCCTCGCCGCTCATCCACCGCCTCAACCTCGGCGCCATGCCGACCTCGCACGTGCATTGGGACCAGCCGCATGAGGGCAACCTGTTCGACGTGCTCTACCGCCGGCGCGCAGTGCAGACGGTGGCCTGAAGAACGCGCATGCAGGCAGCACTCGCCAGCCCCGGATTCGATTTCGCGCAGCGTCCGCGTTTGGTGAGCGGGGTGGGGGTGGTGGAGCGGGTCGGTGAGCTGGCCAGGGAGCTTGGCGGCAGGCGCGCGCTGCTGGTCACCGACCCCGGCATCGTCAAGGCCGGCCACGCCGCGCGGGTGCAGGCCGCGCTTTGTGCCAGCGGCCTGACGGTTGCGACCTACGACCAGGCGCGTGAGAACCCGGGCACGCGCGATGTCGACGCCTGCCTCGCCTCCGCGCGTGCAGGCGCGGTCGACATCATCATCGGTCTGGGCGGCGGCAGCGCGATGGACACCGCCAAGGGCTGCAATTTCCTGCTTTCCAATGGCGGCAAGATGCGCGATTACTGGCACACCCATGCCGCGAGCAAGCCCTTCCTGCCGCTCATCGCCATCCCCACCACCGCCGGCACCGGCAGCGAGTGCCAATCCTACGCCCTCATCGTCGATGAGGAGAGCCACCAGAAGATGGCGTGCGGCGACGCCAAGGCGCTGGCGCGCGTCGCCCTACTCGACCCCGGCCTCACCGTCACCCAGCCGCGGCGGGTCACCGCCTGCACCGGCCTCGACGCCCTGGTGCACGCAGTCGAAACCATGGTCACCACCCGGCGCAACGCGGTATCGCAACTGTTCGCGCGTGAAGCATTCGCCCTGGTGCAGGCCAACCTGCTGCAGGTGCTGGCCAACCCTGGCGACCTCGCCGCCCGTAGCGCGATGCAGCAGGGCGCGGCCTTCGCCGGGCTGGCGATCGAGAACAGCATGCTCGGCGCCGCGCACGCCTGCGCCAACCCGCTCACCGCGCGCTTCAACATGGTGCACGGCCAAGCGGTGGCCTGCATGCTCCCGGTGGTGCTGCGCTTCAATGCCGGCGACCCTGCCGCCGCCGCACTCTACGCCGAGCTCAGCGTCCACGCCGGGCTGGCGCGCACCGGCGAGACGGTGGCGGCAGTCGCGGCACTGGCCCAGCGCATCGACGACATCATCGCCGCCGCCGGCATCCCGCATCGGCTCAGCGAAAGCGGGGTGGGCGAGGGCGATATCGCTGCACTCGCCTCCGACGCCGCCGGGCAGTGGACCGGGCGTTTCAATCCACGCCCGGTGGGCGAGGCCGAATTCCGGCAACTCTACGCCAGCGCCCTGACTGGCGGTGGCGCGTGAGCCGCTATCGCGCACTGGCGTCGCTGGCACTGGCGCTGGCGGCGGCGCTGCCGCTTGCGGCGCAAGACGCCACCGATTGGCCGCAGTTCCGCGGTGGCCCCGGTCAACGCGGGCTCGCCAACCACGAGCTGCCGTCGGCGCTGGCGCTGAGCTGGACCTTCAAGACCGAGGGCGCCATCACCTCCTCACCGGTGATCAGCGGCGATCGCGTGTTCATCGGCTCGCGCGACGGCAAATGCTATTGCGTCGCGCTGGCTACCGGCACCAAGCGGTGGGAGGTCGCGCTCAAGTCCGAGATCGAGGCGTCGCCGGTCATCGTCGAGCTGGCGCAGGGCCGCTTGGTGGTGGTTGGCGACACCGAGGGCAACCTGGTCGCGCTCGATCCTGCCGCCGGCGCTGAGCGCTGGCGCTTCAAGGCCGGCGACAAGATCTGCGGTGCCGCCGCGCCCTTCACCAGCAAGGGCGAGGTGCGCCTGGTGGTGGGCAGTTACGACAACTGCCTGCACTGCCTCGATGCCACAAGCGGCAAAGAGCTGTGGAACTACGCCACCGGCAGCTACATCAACGGCTCCCCCGCGCTCACCTCCATCGATGGTCACGCGGTAGCGGTGATCGGCGGCTGCGACGCCCATCTCCACGTGGTCGACCTTGAGGACGGCACCAGCCTGCGCTCGATCGAGATGTCGGCTTACGTCGCCGCCTCGGCCGCGGTCGACGGCACGCTCGCATGGGTCGGCGACTACGGCAACGAGGTGGCCTGCATAGACCTCAAGGAGGGGAAGGTCAAGTGGCGCTTCGAGGAGCGCAAATTCCCCTACTTCTCCTCACCGGCGGTGGGCGACAGCCTGGTGGTGATCGGCACCCGCGACCGCCACGTATGCGCCTTCGACCGCGCCACCGGGGCCGAGCGCTGGGCCTTCGAAGCCCAGGGCAATGTCGATGGTTCGCCGATCATCGGCGGCACTCGCGTCGCGGTCGGTTCCGATGATGGCCACCTCTACCTGCTCGACCTCGCCACCGGCAAGCAGCTGTGGTCCTACGAGATCGGCGGCAAGATCGGCGGTTCGCCGGCGGTCAGCGGCGGCATGCTGGTGACCGGTTGCGAGGATGGTTCGCTCTATGCCTTCAGCGCCAAGGAGCCTGCTCATGGCAAATGACACCGTTACCCAGGAACCGGCCCAGGCTTCCACCACCGTCGGCAACTACTTCGTCTCCAACTATCCGCCCTACTCCTTCTGGGACGAAGCGCGCGTGCCCGAGGCCGAGGCAGCGCTCGGCAGCCCTCCGCGCCCAGGCACCGACCTCGGCATCTACCTGCACGTGCCGTTCTGCCGCAAGCGCTGCCATTTCTGCTATTTCCGCGTCTACACCGACAAGAAGAATGACGAGATCCAGGGCTACCTCGACAGCGCCCTGGTCGAGCTCGAGCTCTTCGCCAAGACCCCAGCCATCCGCGGGCGCAAGGCCAAGTTCGTCTACTTCGGCGGCGGCACGCCCTCCTTCCTCTCCTCCGAGCAGCTGGTCGCGCTGACCGACGGGATGAAGGGGCTGGTCAGTTGGGAGGGGGCCGACGAGGTCACCTTCGAATGCGAACCAGGCACCCTCACCGACCGCAAGATCAAGACCATCCGCGATCTTGGCGTCACCCGCCTGAGCCTGGGGGTGGAGAACTTCGATGACCATGTGCTGGAGTCCAACGGGCGCGCCCACCTCTCCAAGCAGGTCTTCCGCGCCTACGAGTATGCGCGCGAGTGCGGCTTCCCGCAGGTCAACATCGATCTCATCGCCGGGATGATGAACGAGACCACCGACAATTGGCAGGAGTGCGTGGAGAAGACCATCAAGCTGGCCCCCGACAGCGTGACCATCTACCAAATGGAGGTGCCCTACAACACCACCATCTACAAGACCATGAAGGCGGAGGGCAAGGTCACCGCACCGGTCGCCGACTGGCAGACCAAGCGCGCCTGGGTGACCTATGCCTTCGCCGAGCTGGAGAAGGCCGGCTATACGGTCAAGAGCGCCTATACCGCGGTCAAGGACCCCGAGAAGACGCGCTTCGTCTACCGCGACAGCCTGTGGGTGGGCGCCGACCTGCTCGGGCTGGGGGTGTCGTCGTTCTCGCATATCAACGGCACCCATTTCCAGAATGAGCATGACTTCGCGCCCTACCTCGCGCGCCTGCAGGCGGGCAAGCTGCCGCTCCACCGCGCCTACACCCCGGATGCGGACGAGCGCCTGATCCGCGAGTTCATCCTCCAGCTCAAGCTCGGGCGGATCGATAGCGCCTACTTCACCAGGAAATTCGCGGTCGACCCCCTGGTGCGCTTCAGGCCGCAGCTCGACCATCTCGTCGCCGCCGGCCATCTCGCCATCGACGGCACCCGCCTGACCCTGACCCGGCAGGCGCTGCTCCAGGTCGACAGCCTGCTGCATGCCTTCTTCCTGCCCCAGCACGCCAACGCCAGGTATGCCTGACATGCCCGCGCTGACCGACCCCTTCGCGCCATTGAGCGGCTTCTTCAGCGATGCCAGCCTGCCGCCGGTGGCGCCGCGCGTGATCAACGGCACCGACATGCCGGAGCCCTACCGCGGGCTATTGGTCTCCGACCACGACATGACGCCGACGCTCGAGCGCTTCCACCGCAGCACGCTCCACCT
>JAYVMM010000218.1:0-1821 GCA_043758975.1 Planctomycetota bacterium
GCGGGGGCTTTTGACGGCAGTCGACATGGCTGGCTCCTAGCTACATGAGAACACGGAACAATGGACGCCAGGTAAACGCACCAGGCGGCGAAAGGTTTACCACCTTCCACCGCCCCGGGCGGTGGGCAGCGGGCGAGCAGCCGCGATCATGCCGGGTGGGGGGAGGGGTTCAACCGCTTCAGCTGCCGGTGGAATGGTAGCGTCTGATACCTGCGGCCCACATCGCGTTGGCCACCACCAGGCTGACCAGCGCGACCAGGGGGGTGCAGGCGGCGACCAGCGCCGGCTCGCCGTCGCCGCCGCGCACCAGCCAGCCCGCCGGATAGAAGGCGACAAAGGAGAAGGGGATGACGCAGGTGATCAGCAGGCGGAGCGCGGGGTGGAAGATGCGCGTCGGCCAGCGCCCGAACTCCATCAGGTTGTAGACCGGAGGCACCATGCCGACGCGGTCCTCGAACCAGAAGCCGCTCGCGGCGAAGGCCATGAATACCGCCACCACCACCCCGAAGGAGGAGAGCATGAGCAGGGCGAGCTGGGCGAGATGCAGCGGGCCGAAGTCGAAGCCGGGCACGCGCAGGGCCGCGCTGAGCATCAGCACGGCGCCGAACACCACCCCGGAGAGGTCCTCGATGGCGATGCGGTCGAAGCAGATCTGCAGGAAGGTCGGGTAGGGGCGCAGCAGGACGCGGTCGAGGTTGCCCTGGATGATGTAGGTGTTGGAGAGCTGGTAGAGGTTGCCGCAGAAGGTGTGGAAGAGCGAGATCGGCACCATGCTGAAGCCGAGCACGAAGAGCAGCTCGTGCTGCGTCCAGGCGGCCAGGGTCGGGCTCTTTGAGAGGTAGATCTCGAGCATGGCGAGGGCGAGCAGGCCGCGCATGAGCTCGTCGAGGGCGGCGAGCAGCAGGTCGCCGCGGTAGGCCAGGCGGCGCTTGAGCACGGTGAGGAAGAGCAGCCAGGCCAGGCGCAGGGTGCGCATGGGCGCATCGTCGGCACGCGCGCCGTCCTGCCAAGCGGGGTGCGGCGCGGCGCGCGGCGCGCGCGCCGCCCCCGAGACCGCCTGGCGGACGGTTGCCAGCCGCGCGCCCGGCTGGCACACTGCGGCATGCACATCCTGCTTATCCTGGTGCTGTTCGGCGATCCCAGCGGGGCGGATGCGGCCAAGGCGGTGGGGGCCGAGCTGAGCGCCCTGGGCGGCACCAGCGTGCGCCTGGTAGTCGGCGCCGACGCCGCTGCCGCGCTCGCCGCCAAGGGGGTCAAGGTCGCCGACCTCACCAGCTCGCAGGTCATCGCCAACCACCTCACCGCCGCCGATCCCGACCTGGTGGTGGTCCGACTCGACCACCGCATCGACGGCGGCGACCAGCTGCTCGAGAGCCGGGTGTGGTTCAATGGGCGCACTGAGAACCATGTGGCGATCAGCGGCCATGGCGGCGATCCCACCACCAGCGCGGTTGCCGGCATCATCCAGATCCTCGGCCCGCGCCTGCCGCTCGCGCCCGGACAGCCGGTCCAGGCCGACAGCGGCCAGCTCGCCCATCTCGCCGAGCAGGGCGACTGGCAGGCCCTGCGCACCGCCCTGCTCCCTCTGCAGCACAAGGATCCTCGCCAGTTCTACTACGTGGTTCTCAGTGAGCAGCGCCTCGGCCTCGCCGAGGCAGCTAAAGCGACCCTGGAGGAGATGCGTACCGCGCACGGCACCCACTTCCTGGTCAAGGCCGCCGCCTCGCTGCTGCCCGAACCGGCCATCAGCGAACCGCCGGCCAAGGCGGATGCGCCTGGCACGCCTGCGGGCGCCCCGCCGCTCGGCGCGCCGGCGCCCGC
>JAYVMM010000219.1:0-3539 GCA_043758975.1 Planctomycetota bacterium
CCGGCTGCGGGGGGGCGATGCGCACCTGGTGGGTGTCGCAACCGGCCAGCAGGCAGGCGGCAAGCATCGCTGCGCCGGAGAGCCGCAGGAACCGCTCCACGTGGTGGTGCTCGCACGGCATCCCGGCTACCCTATCTCGGCCCTTCGGCAGCGGAAGGGCGAAGCGCCTCCTGGCCCCCCCGCGCCAGCACCCCGGCGGTGGCCAGGCTGATCGCCAGCAGGAGGATGGTTTCGATGCCGAACAGGGTCACCGAGCGGTGGTGCAAGTCGTTGAAGGCGGCGTGGGTCTCCTCGCTGTAGGCGGCGAGCTCGGCCTCCTTGACCGGTGGGTGGATGGCCATCGCCTGGGCCACCACCATGCCCGACCACTGATGGATGGCGATGAGCGCCACCAGCGCGGCCAGGCACAAGCCCATCGCCAGGCGGTGGCGGTCGCGCATGGCGTAGCCGCTGAGGATGCCCAGGGTCAGCACCAGGAGCGGCCAGACGCTGGCGTCGGTGATCTTGAGCCAGCGTGCGAGAACATCGCCAAACAGCGCGCCGGCCTGGAATTTGGTGAGCATGTCCCCCGCCGGCAGGGCATGCGCGAACACCGCCGGGGCGACCACTGCGACGAGCGCCACGTTGACCGCGAGCCAGGCGCTGGCGACCGCCAGCACTACAACCAGGAGGATTCTCATGGGGTGACGTCCTCCAGCCGGCTGATCGCCAGCATGCGGGCGCGCGGGATGGCGACCCGCGTGCGGTTGGCCCGCACCCCCAGGGTGCGGCTCTCGAGCAGGTAGACCTCCTTGGTGCAGTTGGCCTCCTGGTGGTCGTGCAGGTCGGCGTCGGCGAGCGCGAGGTGGCTGGACTCGGCCTGCACCAGCCGCCCGATCGCCAGATAGGACTGGTCGAGGTCGATCACCACCAGCTGGCCGACGAAGGCCTGCAGCCAGGCTTCCCCGGCGGGGTCGGGCGCGCTCATGCGGCCATGTTCGCCGACCGGCGCCGCCCGCGCAAGGCCAGGGACGCCCCCGCGCGATGGGGCTCAGGGTGCGCTGGCGGGCTTGGCAGCGGGCTTGCCGGGCGCACCGGCACCCTCGGCGAAGAGCCCGCGCATGAAGTCGTACTCCTCGGTAAAGGACGGATCGTCCTTGAACTGCTGAGCCGCGAGCTGGGCCACCATCAGCGCCTGCTGGGGGGCGCCGTTGAGGGCGGCGCGCCAGGCGATCCAATAGTACTTGGGCTTGTAGTTCAGCTCATCCTTCCAGATCTGCAGCACCTGCTGGTACCAGGCGGGCTCGAGAAAGCGCGCGGGATCGCCCAGCCACTGCGCGGTGTCATCGCGCAAGCGCCTGTCGTCCTTGACCTTGACGAAGTGGAGCAGGGTGCGCAGGGCGTCCTGGTCATGCCCCACCAAGGCGGTGATGACGGCGGCGAGGTGGCCGAGGTGGTTGAAGGTGGGGTGTTGGATGCCGAGCTTGGCCGAGCCACTGAGCGCCTCCGCCACCAACTTGCCCAGGCGCAGGACGAGCGGACGGTCGAGGGTCTCCCGGTCCTTCTCGAACAGCTCCATCAGGCGCCCGCTCCAGTAGGGCACCGAGAGCTTGATCCACGGCAGGTCGAGCTGGAGCTGGGCCAGGCCGCCGATCCGGCGGGCATGCTCGTAGTCGCCGCTCTTGGGCACTGCCACCGCGTCGAGCATCGCCTGCAGGCGCTCGGTGCCGAGCATCGCTGCGTAGAAGCGCCCGGCGGTGGCGTAGCGCGCGAGCACGTCCTCGGGCTCCTCGGCGTCGTGGAAGGCGACCCGGGTCAGCCACTCCTGCACCGCGCGCGCCACCGTCTGCAGGTCGGCGTTCTTCTGGATCTCGGTCGGCGCGCTCTCCTGGTAGCCGTTGAGCAGTTCGATGCCGATGGTGACGAACATTTGCTCCTGGCGACGCAGCTGCGAGATCTGCGGGCTGCTATCCCATAGGCGCTGGTTGTAGCGCGGGCTGACCAGCCACATGCCGAGCTGCTCGATCTTGGCTGCGATGTCGTCAAGCTGGGTGTCCTTGAGCGCACGCAGGGCGAGGTCGTAGGCCTTGCCGTGGATCAGCGCGGCGCTGAGTTCGATGCCGAGGGTGGCCTGTGCGGCTTCGATCTTGTCCTTGAACTCGGGGTTCTTCTTCAGCGCCGGCAGCTGGTGCTCGAGGATGTCGAGCGCGGTGGCGCGCGCGCGCGCGCCCTGCTTGGCGTCGAAAAGGTGGGGCACCAGCTCGACCGAGAGGTTGAGGCGGTTGTAGGGGCTCTCGGTGCGCTTGATCGCCTCCTCGTGGTACTGCACCGCAAGCGGGAACTGGCCGGTGAAGCTGAACAGCCCGGAGAGTTCGCGGTAGTTGGCATTGTCCTGGTCGCCGTCGGCGATCAGCTTCTTCATCGCGTTGATGCCGCGCTGGTAGGTCTGGAAGTGCCAGTCGCGCTGCACGTCGATCATGGTCTTGGCGTATTCCGGCTCGGAGAAGATGCGCCAGCTCAGGCGCCAGGAGCTGCGCGTGTTCTCGCCCGAGAAGCGCAGCAGCAGGCCGAGGCCGTTGGGGTCGAAGGCGCTGCCCTCATCGAAGCTCTTGTAGGCCTTCTCCAGCGCCCCCGGCAGCTTGGCGTCGGTGAATTCGATGGGCGGGCCGGTCTGCAGCACGTAGGTGTGCCAGTTGCCGTCCTCCTTCTTCTCGGCGAAGGCCATCGCCGCGTGCGACGGCAGCGAGATGATGTGGGCGGTGCGGCCCTGGCGTTCGGCGATGGTCTGGTAGAGCTCGGAGAGGTCGTCGCAATCGCCGCGGAACATGCCGCCGCAGGTGGTGGCGATGGTCTGGGGCGCGGTCTGGTGGATGTCGCCCTTGACGTTCTTGTTGCCGAGCAGCTCGGGGAAGCGGCTGTCCGGGCTGTCGTAGCAGTATTGCAGCAGGTACTCGCCGATGAGGTCGAGGTTGGCCGGGTCGGGCAGCACCTTGGCCGCCTCGGCGAGGAAGCGCTCGCACTCGCCGGCGCCGCCATTGGCGGGCGGGGTGAGCACGCCGCCCACGGTCACCAGCTTGAGGATGTCGCCGTTAAGGGCGGTGACCACGATGTGCGGCGGCATAAAGTCGGTGACCGCGTTGGCTTCGATGCCCTTGTGCTCCTTGGCCGGGACCACCCGCCGCCAGGCTTCCTTGTTGACGGTGAAGGGCTTGTCCTTGCTCCAGCTGGCGATCTCCTCCGCGCCGACGAAGAGGTGGGCACCGAGCGGCTCGGCGTTGAGCTGGCTGGGGTCGGCGCCGACCGCAAGTTCGACCACCAGCTTGGGCTTGGGATCGGGCCAGGCCCAGTAGTAGAGCGGGTCCTGGTGGTCGACCAGGTAGGCGCAGCGGGTCGGGGTGGTGAGCACCCAGGCATCGCGCCCGAAGGCATCGCGGATCTCGGCCAGGCGCAGGCCTTGACCCTCGAACTGCACCACCGGGAGGTGGCGCTCGCCGGCGCGGGCGGCCTGCTCGACCAGCTGGATGTCGTCGAGGTCGCGCTTGGGGAAGAACTGGCGCAAC
>JAYVMM010000220.1:0-3660 GCA_043758975.1 Planctomycetota bacterium
GGGCGGTGACCCAGGAACTCGAGCGCCCCGAGGCCGTCGCGCTGCTCGCCAACGGAGACCGCCCGCTGCGACCGTGGCGCAAGCTCGAGGAGAGCGACCAGGCGATGGCGATGGTCGCCGACTGCGTCCAAGGCGGCATGCTCCTGGTGCTGGTGCCGCGCGGGCAGCAGGCGGCGCCCGATCCCGGCGCGCACGCTGCCTACAATGCCATGCTGGTGGTCTGCCCGCACCATGGCGGTCCGCTGACCAAGGTCGCCGATGCCCTGGTCGACGTGCTCTGCACGGGCCCAGCGGCCTACCGCGCCCGCCTGGTGGCACTGCAGAGCAGCCTCGCCGCGGGCGACCCGGGCTAGACGCGGGCGCGGACGCTGACGGCAGTCCGCCGCCTAGCGCGCGCGCTGGGCGAAGCCGCGCAGGTAGGCGACCGCGAAACGGCGGGCCTGGAGCAGGGGTGTGGTGTTCTTGAGCGCCTTGCTGGTGGTCATCGCGCCCTCGAACAGCGCGAGCAGGGCCTGGGCGGCGGCGCGCGGGCGCAGCCGGCGGTCGAAGTATCCGCGCTCACGTCCGCGCGCGAGCACGCCGGCGATCTCATTGCTCCAGAAGGCGAGGAAACGCGCGATGCGCAGGCGCAGGTCCTCGTGCTGGTCGCTGACCTCCTGCGCCAGGTTGCCGATCAGGCAGCCGGAACTGCAGCGGCTGGCGTGCATCCACGTCTCGCCCTGGCGGAACAGCCGCTCGATGACGTGGATAGGGTCGCCGTCGCCAGCGAGCAGGGCGCGGATGACCGGCTCCATGCTGCTGGTGGCGTGGTCGAGCACTGCGCCGCCGAGCGCTTCGCGGCTGGGGTAGTAGTGGAAGAGGTTGGCCTTCTTCAGCCCGGCGGCAGCGGCGACGTCGTCCATGCTCACCCCGGTGAAGCCGTGGGCATGGATCAGCTGCTGGGCAGCAGCGAGGATGCGGGCGCGGGTGGCGAGGTTGGGCGGGCGTGCCATGGACCGGGCCTTTGCCTGACCGTAGCCGCAAGCCACGCAGCGACAAGGCGAAGCGGCTGGGGGGGGCGACCAGAACACCCAATGCGGCGGGCGGGGAAGTCGACTGGCCCGCCCCCGCTCCGGGCTTAGCCTCTGGGGCATGGCTGCGATCAAGTCGACCATCCTGCGCCTCGAACGTGAGATCCAGCAGGAGCACGCGCGCTCGCTGGCGGCGATGCACCAGGCCTACGAGCAGCTCTCTTCCTCGCTGCTGCAGGCCGCGCGCGAGCATGGCTACCTCGGCGGCGACCCGCTCGGCGCCCTCGGCCACCTGCTCGCACCCAGCCCGCGCAACCACCGCATCTCCGAGGAGACCCTGACCCTGTGGCGGACCTTCTTCGCCTGCTTCCGCCCCGACGAGGCGGCTTTCGAGGCGGCGCGCTTCCAGGAGAAGGCCGGCCAGCTCGAAGCCCGCGTCTCCGGGCTCAGCCCGGGCGAACGCCCCGACCAGGCCCTGACCCTGGAGATCCTGCAGACCCTCAGCGGTCTGTGGGAGGAGCGCCACGCCGACATCAGCTCCCGCCTCGACACCCTGATCGGCGAGCTCTCCAGCCACCAGGCCCAGCTCGGTTCGGTCCAGCTCACCACTGCGCACCAGAGCGATGAGATCCAACGCGTCGGGCTGGTGGTGCAGCGCTCGTTGGATGAGCTGCACGAGCGCATCGCCGAAGGAGAACCGCTCGGCCAGCAGGTGGCGCGCCTGGTGGCGCGCTATCGCACCGATCTCGCGGCCAGCCGGCGCCACGCCCAAGGCATGATCGCGGCGGTGCGCCGGCTGCTCGATGCGCTCAACGCCATCGCCACCCGGCGTGAGCCGCCGCCGCTGCCGCCCGAGGCCGAGGCGGTGTTTGTCGAGGTGCGCAAGCTCGATGAGTCGCGCCGCGAGCTCGAGGTCCAGGTCCGCGAACAGCGCGGGCAGATCGCCAAGCTCGAAGGCGAGCGCCGCGAGCTGATGGAGGAGGTGGCCAGCCGCGATCGCCGCCTGGCGCGCTACGAGGACGGCGAGGGCGCCCAGGTCGACGCCCGCCTCAAGCTCTACCGCGAGGCCTTCGCCGCGCTCGAGGGCAAGCGCGACCCCGGCACCCTGCTCGAAGCGGTGCGCAAGCTCGAGCGCGTGCTGACCCTCAGCGCCGCTGACGAGAGCCACGCCGCGCGCGTGGTCGACCGCCACCTCGCCGAACTCGCCAAGTGCCTGGAGGATTTGCGCGGCATCGTGCCGTTGGCCGAGGACCCGCGGCGCTTTCGACCGCGCCTGTTCGGCTCCAAGTACGAATTCAAGACCCTGCGCGGTCAGATCGCCGCCTCGCGCGACGCCTCGCGCGACCTCATCGAATACCTCGACCGCGCGCGCTGGGCGTTGGGGGTGACGGTGCTGGCCAAGCAGGTGCCCAAGCTGCGGGCGGTGTTCAAGGAGATGGTCGGCCTGGTCGCGCATTGGCGCATGAAGCTCGGCGATCCGCCGCCGGTATCGATCACCATCAGCCTGGATGGCGGCAGCGGCATCCTCGCCCTGCCGGCGATCCTCGCCAGCGACCTCGAGAGCGTGTTCAAGAAGAAGACCAAGGCCGGGCCGGCCGCCGCCAGCCTGGCGCCGGTGCTGGGCGAATGCGTGACCATCTACCACCGCGCGGTCGAGCAGGCCAAGGGCGAACCGATCCCGCGCGCCGAGCCGTCCAAGCGCGAAAGCGCGATCCAGGCCATCCAGCGCCTCGCTGCCGAGCTCTCCCACCTCGCCGCCATCCTCGAGACCGCCTTCAGCGAAGCGGCCCAGCTCGAATTCCGCCTCAGCGAGAGCGATGCCGGCCTGCTCAACGACGACCACGTGCTCAGACTGGCGCTGCAGACCATCGACGGCGCCTGCGGCGAGCTCGCCGCCCTGCCCAACGCCCCGGAGGCCTCCTTCCTCGCCCTGCCCGGGCGGGGCAAGGATTTCGACAAGCTCCTGGTCGGCGGACGGCAGCGCATGGAGTGGCTCGAGGAGCTCGCGCTCTACCGCGTGAACATCAGCGCATGAGCCCCGCCGGCGGCGGCAGGCGTTCAACCCTTTGCCATCCCAGGCATTGGGATAGGCTGCCGCGCGAGGACGCCCCATGAACGCCCTACGAATCGTCGCCACGCTGCTGGTCGCCATCCTGCTGCTGATGACCGTGCTCGACCAGTCGCGCCAGACCGTCCAGCTTGCCGATCTCAAGAAGACCCTCGACACCCTCAATACCACCCTGCAGCAGATCTCCCAGCAGGGGCCGCGCGCGGTCGCGGTCCAGCCGGCACCGCCGCCTGTCGCCCGCGATACGCCTCCGGGCAGCGTGGCGGTTGCGCCGGGCGCGCCGGTAGCACCCGGAGCACCCGGTACGACGGGGACGGCCCCGGTCGCTGCCGATGCGGCCCGCGATGGCAACCCCAAGCTCAACGTCAACTTCCTGCTGCCCTACGACCGCTCGACCTTCCACCCTGAGTGGGTCGGCGGCACCATGCGCTCGGTCGGCGCGACCTCCAAGAGCCTCAACCCGCTGACCGACAACTCCGGTAGCACCGCGGACGTGCACAACACCATCAACAGCGACCTCTGCTTCCGTCATCCGGCCCATCCGGAGCAATGGATGTCCGGCCTGGCCGAGTCGCTTATCAT
>JAYVMM010000221.1:0-2125 GCA_043758975.1 Planctomycetota bacterium
AGGCCGCTGCCACCGGCAACCTGACCATCGAGGCGCCGTGGCTGAATGAGGACGAGGCGGGCAAGGACACCTTCTCCTCCGCCGCCACCGCCACCGCCACCGCCACCGCCACCGCCACCACTGGAGTTGGCGATCCCGGCATCGAGGACATCGCGATGCCGGGCGCGGCGACCGCCACCGTCGACGTCGCGGGATGGGCAGGCGCTGCGGGCGCAGCTGGCGCCCCTGGTGCTTCAGTAGCGCCGGATGACGACTTCCACAACCTGCTCGATTCCGGGCTGTCGGCGCCCGGCATGCAGACGGTGGCGGTGGGTAGGGCCACCCTCGGCCCCGAGCTGAGCAAGGCGGCGGAAGCTCTCTACACCCAGCTGGCGAGCTCGATGGCCTGGTTCAAGACCCAGATCAAGGCGCGCACCATCAACCTGACCAAGGTCTACCTGGTCGGCGGCGGCGCCGGCCTGGGTGGCCTGGAGGAGTACCTCGAGCGGCGCTTCGGCGTGCCGGTGCGGCGCTTCGACCCCTTTGCCGGTATCGACGGCGCGCTGCCCGAGCGCCGGCACGAATGGGCGAGTGCGGTCGGCCTGGCGCTGAGTTCGGCGCGCGGCGCGGTGAGCATCGACCTCACCCCCGATCACATCCAGGTACGCCGCGTCTGGCAGGAGCGTCTGGCGTGGCCGATCGTCGCCGCCGCCTGCCTGCTGTTGGCCGGATTCTTCGCCTGCTGGACCATGCTCAACGAGCAGGGCGCCGACCGCGAGACCCTGGAAGCCTATAAAGGCTACATGAAGGAGTTCGACGACCTCAAAGGCCAGCTCGAACACCAGCGCGCGGAGAAGGACGGCTTGAACGAGGACCTGCGGTCAATCGCCAGCCGGCTCTACGCCGGACGCGACCTGCTCTATGCCGTACGCGCGCTCAAGGAGCGCACCGTCCAGTCCAAGGAGCTGTGGATCACCCGCCTGGAGACCCAGGCGATCAGCCAGGATGCGGCGTTGCGCGATCCCTCCACCGTCACCTCGGTGCACCGCCTAGCCGTAGTCCCGGCTCCGGTCAAGGGCGGGCGCAAAGACACCGCCATCGACCGCGGTGCGGTGCTGGTCAGCGGCCAGGTCAAATTCGACTCCGCGCCGACCGACATTCAGCTCAACAAGTTCTTCGAGGACTACGTGGCGTGGGTCAGGGACTGGCAGCCCTCCCCGGATGCGCCCAAGCTGTTCCGCGACAAGCGCGTGCTCAGGTCGCTGATCCAGCACAACAAGGACAAGGACCAGAGCGCCCCCGGCGGGATCAAGAGTCTAGCGGTGCCGGACGGTAATTTCCCCTTCGAGGTCGAGTACTTCTTCCAGCCCACCGAGCTGGCGCAGATCACCTCCGAGCAAGCGGTCCAGGCGCAGCCGGAGCAGAAGCCGGTCCCCGGTCCGCCAGCGCTGCAGACACCTTCCACGCCGTCAGCCCGGCCCGCCGCCATCCCACCCTCCCCAACCATCCCCGCCACCCCTGCGCAGAAGCCGACCCATGCTCCCTGACCTGAGCATCGAGATGCGCAATACCTGGCTGGTGCTTGCCGGCGCCGCGGTGGTGGTGCTCGGGGTCGCGTGGTTCGTGTGGGACGGCTCCGAGCCGCTCGCCCAGAGCCGCGAGAAGGCGCGCGAGGAGAAGGAGCATGCCTCCGGCGCCTCGAAGCAGGACATGCGCCAGCGCGTGCAGCTCGAGCAGCAGGGCAACGACAAGCTGCGCCGCACCATCGAGGATCTCAAGGGCGAGTGCGGCTTCGCGCTGCTCGAGCGCTTCACCATCCCTGTGGGCGAGCCGCAGCCCGGCTACCTGTTCAAGCACCGCTTCATCGAGGTGCGCCAGGCGCTGCGCGAGAAGGCCAAGCTGCTCAGCATCAGCTACGACGAGAACGTCGGCTTCGGCAGTGACGACAAGGTGCCCGACGACGCCCAGGCGCCCTACCTGATGGCCATGCTCCAGCTCACCGAAAAGGCGATTTCGATCGCCATCGATGCCCACCCGCCGCTTGAGAGCATGTCCATCTCCCACGGTCCGGCGGTTGAGACCGGGGCGGACAACCGCCCGGTGCTGCTGCGCGAGTACCCGCTTGAGCTGAAGGTGCACGGCACAC
>JAYVMM010000222.1:0-3559 GCA_043758975.1 Planctomycetota bacterium
CGTGCGCGAGCGCGCTGCCTGGGACGAGCTCATGGCGCGCGCCGTGCACGAGCTCAAGACCGTCGGCCCGGCCTGTGACGCCATCATCGCCGGCGCCGCCGCCCCGGTCACCGCCCTGCGCCAGCGCCTGCGCCAGGGCGCCAAGACCCTCGCCGGCGCCGCCGCCCACCGCCTCGCGGCTCGACATCTCGAGCTGCTCATCGCCCCCGGTTGGTGGGCGCAGCTGCCGTGGGCCGGGCTCAAGCGGCTGGGCGATTACCTCGCCGGCCTCGCCGGCCTCGCCGGCGGACTGCAGGGGTCCGCTCCACCCGCAGGGCGCGGCGGGCCGGATGCGCAGAGCACCTCCGCGCGCGAACGCCTGCTCGACCGCTGGGAGGAGGCGGTGGGGCAGGGCGACGCTCGCTGGTTCGCCGCCCTCGGTCTGGTCCGCCCGCTGCGCGATTGCGCCATGGTGCGCGAGGAATGCCTGCTCGCCGCCGGCGGGGCGGCCTCCGCCCGCCTGCAGCAGGGCCTGGACGCCATCGCCAAGGCGCTCGCTGCCGCCCAGGCGGCGCATCTCCGGGCGCGGACGCGCCTGCGCGAGCTGCAGGCCCGCCTCGCCGGCCTGGGCGACTCGCCCGCCGCCCGCCATCTCGCCACCGAGGGTGCGCGCCTGCACGCCGCACTCGACGACCTCGGGCTCGGCTGCGACCCCGCCGGGAGCGTGGCGGCGGTGGGCGGCTTCGCCGATCGCGCGGCGCTCCTGCTCGGGCGCGGCTGAGCGCCCCGGCGGGTGCCTCGCCGCCTGCGCGCGCCAGCCACCAGCGATTGTCCCAACCGCCTCGCCTGCACACTTCGCGCATGCGCCACGCCCGCCTCGCCACCACCGCCGCCCTCGCCCTGCTGCTCCCTGGCTGCTTCGACGGCGGCACCACCGAGCGCGCGCCCGCCGTCCACGTCGACGAGTTCCAGGTCCTGCGCACCTACGGCTGGGATACCACCGTCAGCGACCCGCAGGCGCAGTGGAACCCCGAGAACTACCAGGTGCTGGTGCGCTCGACGGGTGGCTTCGCGCTGCTCGATGAGGGCCGCGGGCGGCAGCAGTATTTCTCGGCCAAGGACAAGCGCGAGACCTCGCATCCGGTGTGGATCAGCCGCCTGCAGTTCGCCTTCGGGCCGCATCGCAACGTCATCCGCACCGATGACGGACGCCTGGTGCCCAACAGCGAAGGCCTCACCGTGATCACCTTGCAGGAGACCACCACCGGCAAGGACTATGCCAACTCCGCGCACACCCTCACCAATTCCGGCAGCCGGCCCAAGGTCTGGCAGCAGAACCTGGTTGCGCAATTCGAGGATCACCTGCTGATCATCGACCCCTACGGCATGATCAGCGAATTCGGCCCCGGCTTCAACCCCGAGCCGCAGCGCCAGGGCCCGGGCATGGCCTGGCTCGACCATCCGGTGTTTGAACCTGACTACTGGTCGGGCGGCAGCGCTACCTTGGGCAAGATGGTCATTCGCTGGCAGGCGGGGGTGACCACCGAACTGGCCAACGCGGTCGAGGCGAGCTGGACCAGCAATGGCGGCCTGCTCGCCACCGTACTCCACCATGAGCCGCTCGCCGGCCAGCCGTGGTGGAAGGCCGGCAGCGACGTCTGGTACATTGCCGGTCCGCAGGCCAAGCCGAAGATGGTCGCCGCCCACGTCCACGGCCCGTCCGCCCACCCCGGGCAAGCGCTCTTCGCCGCCGTCGATAACGTCAGCGGGGCGGTCGAACTGTACAGCGACGACGGGCGCGACCGCCGCGAGTTCGCCGTCCTGGGCGACCACCCGGCGTGGAGCTTCGATGGCCAGCGCCTGATGGTCGAGGAGACAGTCCCGGCCAAGCCCGACCTGCGCTACCTGCGCGTCAGTGTGCTGCACCTCGGCAAGCCGCTCACCGCGCACGCGCCCTGAGCGGCCCATGCCCGGCTTCGATCCCGCCGACCTGGTCGCGCGCGACTGCTACCGCCTGCTGATCGGTGCGGTGGTGCCGCGTCCCATCGCCTGGGTGACCACGCTCTCGCCTGGCGGGGTAGTCAATCTCGCTCCCTTCAGCTTCTTCAACGGCGTTACCGCCACCCCGCCCACGGTCTCGATCGCCATCGCCCACCGCGAGCCGCCCAAGGACACCCTCGCCAACCTGCGCCGCGACCGCCAAGCGGTGGTCCACCTCGCCAGCCCGGAGCAGCTGCGCGCGGTGCACCAGAGCGGTGGCGAATACGCCACGACGGTGAGCGAGGCGGCCGAGCTCGGGCTTGCGCTGCTTACGGCGGAGCGGGTGGCGGTGCCACGCTTGGCGGCGGCTACAGTGGCGTTGGAATGCCGGCTGGCGCAGGAGATCCCGGTCGGCGACCCGCCATGCAGCCTGTGCCTGCTCGAGGTGGTTTATGCCCATGTCGATGAGGCGGTGGCGGGCGCCGATGGGCTGCCCGACCCCAGCCGCCACCGCGCCCTCGCCCGGCTGGGCGGGCGCAGCTACCTGGTGAGCGTGGAGTGGCCGGTGGTCGAGCTGCCAGCTCAGCAGGTGCCGCCGGGACGCGGGCTTACGGATTGAGCGTGGCGTGCGCGGCCTGCTAGGCCGCTGAGCGCCTGGCGCCGCTACATGTCCTGCTTGGAGGGGAAGCCCATGTTCTGGATGATCAGGCTACCGTCGAACTTGGCGTAGATCAGGAGCTGGAGCTCCTTGACGTCATCGAGGTTGGCGATCTTGCCGGTGTTGGCCCAGCTGGTGGCGAGGCTCTTGAAGTTGCTCGCCTTGAGGTCGAATTTGAGCTGCTGGAAGTCCCCCGGCTTGACCGGCATCAGGGGCGATTCGTGGAATTCCCACTTGTCGCCGGTCTTCACCGCGACCGAGATGTGGAGCGCCTTCTCGCCAGGATTCTGCGCATAGAAGGTGAGCGTCGAGTCGTCGGTGACGCTGAGCTTGATGATCCGGCGCACCGCCGCCTTGTCCATCTTGCCGGTCTTGAAGGAGATCTCCAAAGCCTTGCTGGTGCCGCCGTCGGCGGTGGGCAGGGAGACCACCTTGGCCTCGACCGGATCGGAGTACTGCAGCGCTTCCGCCACCCAGCCCTTGGTCTCGAGGCCGTCGTTGAGGTTGGCCATCGCCTTGGGCGCGGGCCCCTTGGCCACCACCTCGCCGGCGGGGACGGCCACGCTGGGCAGCGACCCGAGCGGGGCGGCGGGGGTCGCGCTCGCCACCGGCACTTCGTCGACCCCGGACTTGATCTTCTCCAGCGCGTCAAGGCGGGCGATGGTCTCGGGATCCTTGCCGCCATCCTGGCGGTAGGCCAGGTAGAGCGGGATGGCGGCCTCGGGCCCCTTGAGCTCATCGGTCAGGCGCGCGTGCAGGGCGCGTTCCGGCAGCGCGCACCCGGGCAGGACGACCGCGATGCTCAGCAGCTCGAAGGCCTGCTCGTTCATGCCCTTGACCCGGCACCAGCGCCCGAGCTTGACCACTTCCTTGAGGTCGTCGACCTTCAGGCGCGCGCGCTGGGACTCGTAGCCGAGGTCCTCCTTGTGCACCTGCTCCTGG
>JAYVMM010000223.1:0-4881 GCA_043758975.1 Planctomycetota bacterium
GGGGCGGGACAGGCCCCCCGCGGCGGGTAGAAGCAATGGACAGACATGATCAGCACCACGACCAAAATCGTCGGCGCTCCCTCCGCGCCCGCCGCCGCCGTGTCCCCTGCCGCCACCGGCACATCGGATGAGCTCGCCGACCAGGCCCTGCTCGCCATCGGGCGCTATCTGAAGCGCGCCGAGTACCGCTTCGCCACGGTGACCCCGGATACCCACCGGGTGGTCAATGCGCGGAGCGAGAACGCCGAGGCCCATGATCTCCGCGGCGTGTTCGGCTGGAGCAGGCCGTTCCGCGCCGAGCTGCTCGCCCCGCAGCTGCTCAGCGCGCTCGCACGTGCCGAGGCGCTGGAGGAGATGAGTGGCGGACTGCTGCGCTCCCGGGTGCGCTTCTCCACCGTGGAAGGGAATCTGCTGGTGCATTCGGCGCATCCGACCAGCGTGCAAGATGCGGTCTTCCTCGGCCCGGACACCTACCGCTTCATCTCGCTCTTGCGCCGAACCCTCGCGGGCGGGCGATCACTGCTCGAGCTCGGCACCGGGACCGCCGCCGCGGTGCTGTGCATGGCCGACCGCTATGACCGCCTGCAGGCCTCCGATCATAATCCCCGCGCGGTGCGCTATGCACGGGTGAACGCCGAGCTCGCGGGCTGCCATCGGCTCGAGCTCGTCTGCGGCGATCTCGCCGCCGGGGTGCAGGGGCCATGCTCGGCGATCATCATCAATCCGCCCTATCTGATCGATCCGCACGGACCCAGTTACCGCGACGGCGGCATGCTCGGCTTCGAAGTCGCCCTGAGCATGCTGAACCAGGCCCTACCCCTGTTGGCGCACGACGGGCGACTGGTGCTCTATACCGGCGCCCCGGTAGTCGCCGGCTACGACCTCTTCGCGACCGCCCTCGCCCCCATCTTGCACGCCCAGCGGCGGGAGGCGCTCTACGAGGTCATCGACATCGACATCTTCGGCTCCTGGCTGGCGCACCCCGCCTATGCCGGCATCGAGCGCATCGCCCTGGTGGCGGTCGTCGTCGGTGCGCTGGACGGCGCGCAGCTGGCGACTGGCGAGGAGTAGGCCACATGGATGCCCTCGCCGACCTCCAACGCACCGCCGCCCTCACCGACGAGCGCGGCCTGCACCTGCGCCTGGGCCGCTTCAACGCCCAGCGCCTCGCCCCCGCCGGCCCCCCGGGAGCGCTGCCGCATGACCCCGAGCAGGACCTGCTCGTCGCCCTGCAGCACGACTTCGTCGAACGCGAACGTGCACAGGTGCGCGCGCAGGCCGCCGTGGCCCCGCGCGCAGCGCGCGCCTTCGCCAGCTGGTTCACCGCCCTGCGTGAGCATGGTGCCGGCCAGAACGACGAGCTCTTCCCCTGGCTGGCAGAGACCGCCAGCCTGGAGGAGATGCGCTGGTTCCTCGCCCAGGAAGCGGCGGGCGAGGCCGGCTTCGACGACCTCGTCGCGCTCACCCAGGTCAAGCTGCCGGTGCGCGCCAAGCTGGAACTGGCGCGCAACTACTGGGACGAGATGGGGCGGGGCAAGGAGGCGGGCATGCATGGCCTCCTGCTCGAACGCCTCATCGACCACCTTGCTATCGCGGTCGAGCGCGAGCGCACCGTTTGGCCAGCGCTGGCCCTGGGCAACCTCATGGTCGCCCTCGCCAGCGAGCGCCATTACACCTATCAGTCGCTCGGCGCGCTCGGCGTCATCGAACTCACCGCACCCGACCGCGTCGCCCACATTGCCTGCGGCCTGGCGCGCCTCGGGGTGCCGCCCGCCGAGCGCGCCTACTTCGAGATCCACGCCACCCTCGACCGCAAGCATGCGCGCGCCTGGATCGACGAGGTCCTCACGCCTCTGGTGGCGCAGGATCCTGGCCTCGCGCCCTGGTTCGCCGAAGGCGCGCTGATGCGCCTGGCCGCCGGTGCGCGCTGCTTCGCCTACTACCGCGAGGCGCTATCGCTCAGCGGCCCGCTCGCCATGGACGGCAGAGCGGGCATAGACGGCACATAGCCCAAGCGCGTGAGCATCGCCGCCTCGCCGTCGAGCAGGCGCAGGCCGATGTCGGTGCGGTAGCGCCCCAGCGGCACTGCCACCCGGGCGAGCAGGCCATAGGCCGCCGTGCGCGCGCTGGCGATGTCCGCTCCGCAGCCGCTCGCCACCAGCACATAGCCGCTGGGGCCGGAGACCGCCAGGTCGCCGGCATCGAGCATCACCTCGCCGAGGTGGAGGTGGCGGCGCTCAGCCGTGCTTAATGCGCCGCGTACGCTGATCGGCAGACCCTGCGGGCTGCTGCCATCGCTGGCGGCATAGGGGAAGGGCGGGGTGGTGAGCACCACGCCGACCGCGAAGCCGTCGGTGGTGGCGAAGCTCGCGCCTTGCCCGCACAGTGCGCGCAGGACCGGCTCCCATCCGTGCGGGTGCAGGGCGGCGAGGATGGCGAAGCCGGGGTAGCCGAAGCGGCAGGTGAACTCCAGCGGCCATACCCCGTCGGCATTGATCATGGTGTTGAGGTTGAGGTAACCGCAGTAGCCGGCGGCGGCGAGCTGCGGCGCCAGGCGCGCGAGGGTTACGGCGAACAGCCGTTCGGCACCGCGATAGGTCACCACCGTGCCCATCTCGCCGGTGAGTTCGCCAAGATCGCCGGTGAAGAAGCGCTTGTGCTCCCAATCCAGGCAGGCGGGACCGACGAAGCGCCTGCCGTCGAAATAGGCGCCGACCCCGGTCTCGATGCCGTCGAGGTGGTCCATCAGCACGAAGTCGGGTGGCGCGGCGGCGGTGTGCTGGCGCTCGTGGCGGGCAAGCACGGCGAGCACGTCGGCACCGTCCGGCTGCATGCCGATGTAGGTATGGGTCGCCGGCAGCAGGGCGCCGTTGTGCTTGCAGACGTAGCGCCCGGGCCGTCCACGAATGAAGTCGCGCGCGCGCGCGAAACTGTCGAAGCGCCAGGACCGCGCGGTTGGCAGGCCGAGCCCGTGCAGGACCGCCTGTGCATAGGCGCGGTCCTGCTCCAGGCGATCACCCCAGCTGCAGCCACCGATCACCTGGAAGCCCTGCCGGCGCAAGGCGTCCTGCTCGCGGCCTTGGTGCGCGGTCTCGCACACGATGATGCCGTCCGCCCCGGCGTCGCGGACCCACGGCAGCTCCTGCCGCCAGTGCGCGCTGCGCGGCACCAGCCCTGCGCCTACCGCGTGGTAGGCGGGATCGGCGATGAACATGCGCACCTCGTGGCCGGCGGCGAGCAGGTCGAGGTAGAGGTCGCCGAGGTCGCCGTAGTCGCCGATGCCCAGGATGCGCATGACCGTCGTGCGCCTCGTCGCTCAGCCTGCCCGCGTCCGCGCCCGCTGGCCGCCAGCAGCTTGCGCGCAGAGGAGGGGGCGGTGGGAGCGGGGCTGGAGCATGCCGACCTCGGGGGGGCTGAGGACAGGCGAAGCGCTGCCCATGCCGAAGCGCGGCGTCGGCGCGGGCCCCGTGGCGCACGCGCGGCAGGGCACCCTCCTGTAATTCGAATCGCCGAGCGCTGGATCATTCGTGCAATCCGCAGGCTTGGCGCGCGCTAGGAGCGGGCCCGTGCGCGGTGGTGGCCCGCCCGGCGGCGGCGGGCCATTGGCATGGCGTCCGCTATCCCCGTAGCCGCGACCGCACCGCGGCCATCGTCCAACCCAGCTGGCTGTGGCCAGCTCGAACATGAAGGCGTCCATGAGCATCCCTCCTAGCGCGGTCGCGCTCCTGGCGCCACCGCGCGCCGGCGAACAGCCCAACTTGTCGCCCCTCGGCTTCCTGCACCAGGCGCTGCATGCGCTCGCCACCGCCCCGCCAGGGGTGCGCGCCCGCATGGCGCCGGTGCAGGAAGGCGCGGTGACCACCTGGCTGAAGCAGGCCGAGGACAGCGCGCAGGGCAGTGCAGAGAGGGCGCTGGAGCCGCCAGCCTGGGCCATCACCGCGCTCGCCCGCCTGCAGGCCGACGATCCGCTCTGGTCGTCCACCCTCGCGCTGCTGCGCGCCCTGCTCACCACGGACAACGTGATGGTGCGCGGCTCCATGCGCGCGCCCGCTCCGCCAGGCGCAGCAGTCGGCGCGCTTGGGGCCATGCCCGAACCCTTCGGCGGCGCGGCGCGCGCTTTCCGCGAACGGCTCACCGCCCAGCTCAGCCAGGGTGCGCCGGTTGCGATCATCGACCAGGTGTTCGCCGCCAATGCCCTGCTCTCCCCGGTCGAGCGTCCGCAGGTCTGCTGGATACCCTGCCTGATCGCCCTGCACGCCGGCGGCGGGAGCGCGCCGCCGGCGACGTGGGTGTCCACGCTGCTCGATTTCATCACCGCCCAGGCCCGGCAGCAGCTGAGCCGGCTGCCGCCGAGCATCGCCACCACCTGGCTGGTCGGGCGGGATCCCTACGCATGCTGCGCAGCGAGCCTGCTCGCCCTCTTGTACATGCGCCGCGGCACCAACTGCTACCCTTGGACCAGCGAGGCGCCGCCGAAGCACGGGCGCTATCTCGTCGCCACCATCGGCGCCGCTGACCCGCCTGCCGGCCAGCCGGCGAACTGCCTCGGGGTGGCCGACCTGATCGCTGAAGCGGCGAAGGACCACGCCCTCGCGGCTGCCGCCGCGCGCTTTGACGATGCGCATGCGCTCACGCCCTTCCCCGGCGCCGCGCCCGCGTGCTCCCGCCAGGGCAGCGCCGCGACGCCAGCGCACGAGCACAGCTGCGCCCTCGCCGGCGCCAGGCGGAGCGCGCATGCGTGATGCCAGCCAGCGCTGGACCCAAGTCCCATCCGTCTACCGCCACTGGGCGTCGACCGCCGCCGGCGGCACCCCACCGTCTGCCTGGAGCAGGTCATGCCGAAGTCGTTGATCAAGAAATTCGAGAAGGAATACGGAAAAA
>JAYVMM010000224.1:0-4555 GCA_043758975.1 Planctomycetota bacterium
GAGGCGGCGTCGCCCCACAGCACGAGATTGTACTTCTTGATGTCGTCCTCGGTGACCTCGCTGTCGCGCTTGCTGCGCAGGTCGCCGCGCATGATGGTCGCCCAGCGCTCGTGGAAGTGCGCCGCCTCGAAATCGACCCAGCGCTGGAAGCGGGGATCGGCGGACTTGCCGCTTGGCTCGACCACCAGGAAAGGGGTGAGGAAGGCGTCATCGATCGGCCCCTGCAGGCCGGGCTGCTTGCGTAGCACGGTAGCGTCGGCGGGCGACGCTAGGCGCCAGGCGGTTCCATCCTTGACCAGCTGGGCGGCGGCGCCGGCGGGCACGCTCACGGCCTGACCATCGATCGAAACCGCACCGCCCTTGGCCAGGCCGGGCCAGCTGACGCGCAGCGCACTGATGTTGACGGTGGTGAGGGTCGCCTTGTCGCCCGCAGCCTGGGCGTCGATGCGGCTGTCCTTCCAATGCTCGTCGAGGCCGAGGGCCTCGAGCCAGAAGAGGTGGTTGTAGCGCAGGGTGCGGGTCTGGAAGGAGAGCTGGGGGGGATCATGCGGACGCCCGGCCACCACCGCAGTGTGCACCAGCTTGAGGCATTCCTTGAGGGTGTCGGGCTGGTATTGGTGGGCGACGCCCGGCCCGATGAAGTGGACTAGGGTCTTGCCGTGGGCGGCGAAGGCCTCCTCGAGCACCTTGGCCGCCTGCATTTGGCCGTCCTTCTCGCCGCTGTAACAGGAGAACTGGATATTGAACAGATTGCGCACGTAGTCGGGCACGTCGTTGACCCCCCACAGGGTCTGCTCCCAGGCGGGGATGGTGGCAGGATCAAGCCGGCAGAATTTCGCGGTCTCGGAATAGCCGGCGCCGGTGTGGATGGCGCAGAATTGGTCGGTGTAGTGCGCGCCGAGGTGCTTCGAGCCGCCGCCGCCCATCGAGAAGCCCATCAGCACGATGCGCTCGGGATCGATCTTGTAGTGCGCCTCGACGTCGGCCACCGCCTCGAGCACGTCCTGCTCGCCGGGGCCTTGGAAGCCCACGCACTGGCGCCCGAGCGGATGCACCACGATGGCGTCGTCGGGATGGACCTCGCCCTGGCCGTGGGCGCGCTCATTGAGGAAGTAGAGATCGGTGGACTTCTCGCCGCGTCCGTGCAGCCAAATGTAGAGCGGTACCGGCTTGCTGAGGTCGAGCTTCTCGGGGATGACCAGGCCGTAGGGCTGGACGGTGCCATCGATCTGCGACACGAAACCGCGCACCACCGCCCCGGTCTGCTTGCTCCATGGCGCTTGGGCCAGCTGGTCGAGGCGCTCCTTGGCCTGGGCCAGGGCCCAGTCGGCCTTGGCGACATCCTTCTTGGCATCCCAGAACTCGTCGTAGGCGAGCGCGTAGCGCACCGCCTTGGTGAAGATCTCGACGTCGGGCTTGGTCGGCGCCGTGGAGGCGGCCAGGCGCTTGTCGAGCTCGGCCAGCGTGCCGGCGAGGCGGCTGCGTTCGGCCTCGTCGAGTGCAACCCCAGGAGGTGGCACCGGGCGCGCGATCGGCGCAATCGGCGCCAGGTCGGCGGCCGGGGCCTGGGCCGCGAACGCGAGCACGCCAGCGCAGAGCAGCTGAGGAAGGATGCGCATGTCGTCGGCCTCCGCGCGCCGGGGCGCGTGGCGGCATGGTAGCGCGACGCGGCAGCGTCCACCACCGCAGGGGCGGCACGGACGACGGCTGGCTGGCGCGCCAGCGCATGGACTGCTGTGTCCGTCCTACCCCTTGGCGGGCTGGGCGTTGAGCCGACCTTGACGCGCCATCGCGAAGCGGCCGCGCGCGGCGAGCCCGCGCCGCGAGCTCAGTGGCGGTTGAGCCGGCGCACGGTACAGGTGAGCACCTCGCGCCGCCCGGGCGGCACGCTGAGGTGCAGGAGCAGGGTGTCGGCGTCCTTGCGCTCGAGCGTGCCTGGCGGGTTGGGCTCGCCCTTGGCCTCCTCGTATTTCTCCGGGGCGATGCGCTTCTCGAGGATCTGCAGCGGGTTGATCACGTCCCACTCGCCATCGAGGTGCTCATGCAGTTCGATGGTCTTGGCGTCACCGGTGAAGTTCTCGACTTCGAAGCGCAGATCGGTGAGGGTGTGCCAGAGCGCCTGGTGCCCGTCGCTGTCGCGCTGCACCACCTCGACCCGGCTGTCGATCTGGGCCCGGCGCACGGTGAGGTCTTTGCTGTCGCCGATGTGCAGCGCCATCTCCTCGCCGAGCGGCGTCGGCTTGGCGAAGTCTTCGCCGAGGAAGGCCTCGCTCTGGCCGGTCTGCTGGAAGATGCGCACCTTCGCCCCCGGCAGCATGCCGCTGCCGAGCTTGCCGGCCTGGCTGTTGCTCAGCACGTAGTCGACCATCACACGCTCGCCCTTGGCGGGATCGTAGCTGTAGCGCTTGGCGAAGGGCACCTCGAGATAGCGCGCGGTGAGCTGCTGGCGGATCTCGCCGCTCGCGAGCGGGCTGTCGCGCAGGTCGCCGAAGGCGGCGCGCAGCGCGGCAGCGTCGTAGTTCTCGCCGCTCGCGTTGTTGAGGCGCTGGTACACGCGCAGGCTCAGGCGCGGGTCCTTGCCTTCGGCGACCACCGCGCGGTAGGAGAGCTCGCGGCTGATGCCCTGCAGGAGGTAGCTGATGCGCACCTGCGCCGCGCCGGCAGCCGCGGCGGAGACGTCCCAGCCCAGGCTGGTACTCTGGCCGGGCGGGTAGGTGGTGCGGATGACATTGAACGCCACCCCGCCGACGCCGAGCAGCTGGATCGAGCTGCGATCGATCTCCACCCCCAGCCAGGTGAAGCCGATCTGGTTGGCGCCCTTGTCGAGGGTCAGGGTGCGCGCCTCCTCGACCAGGACCTGGCCGGAATCCTCGAAGCGGATCATGACCTTCTCGCGGTCGGGCAGGGTGGTGAGGGCGACCGCGCTGTGGGCGGTGGCGCAGCAGCAGGACAGGCAGGCGGCGAGAGCGGCGCTGAGCAGGGGTTTCATGGCGGATGTCCTTGGGGTTGGTTCAGTTGCCGCTGACGCGGATGGGCGGAAGAGGCTGCGGGAGCGGCGGCTTGGGCGGCGGTATGGGGGCATTGCCGCGCGCGCCCTTGCGGGTGGTGATGGTGAAGGGGCCGAGCTCGAGCACCTCGCCGGCCTTGATGCGATCCTGGTGGCGGAACTGGGTACCGCTGCGGCGCTCGCCGCTCAGGCCATCGACCTGCCAGTCGCCGCCGCCATTGACCATGTATTCGAGCGAGACCGGGATGGCCTTGGTGTTGACCAGCTTGAAGCGCCAGCGCTGGTGCTCGACCCAGCCGTCGAGCTTGCCCTTCTGGTCGAAGTGGTGGTCGGTCTGGCTGTAGGCCTCATGCACCTGCTTGACCGCGATGCCGGGGTCGATGCCGAGCTCGAGCTCGCACTTCTGCCCGGGCGGCACGTAGGCGTGGCTGGCGGCGCCGCTGAAGCTGAGCGCGCTGGTGGCGGGGTCGATGATGCGGAAGACGTGCCAGACGCCCTCCGGCAGCGGACCATCCGGCAGCTGGTGCTCGGCGTCGTTGATGAAGCGGTAGAGCTTCTGCGCCGCCTCCTCGCCGAAGGCCACACGGTAGAGCACCTCGATGTCCATCGCCTTCTTGGTGGTGATGGCGAGGAAGCGGGTGGTCGCGCCATTGCGCACCGCCTGCACCCCGCCGATGGTGAAGATGTGGTAGTCGCCCAGGCGCATCGAGAGCACCTCGGGGCGCTTGGCTGCCTCCTGCATCGCGGCGCCGGCGAAGGCCGCGGCAGCGGGGGCTGCGTCGGCGGACCTGGCCATCAGCCCGCGGTTGCTCTTCAAGGTGGCGCGGTCGAGATCGTGCGCGCGCTCCGATTCCTGCCCGGTGGCGAGGTCGCGGATGCGCTCGACCAGATTGATGGCGCCGACCACCAGGCGCACCTCGGTCTGCGGGTAATCCTCGCCGGAACGGTTGTCCACCGCCACCCAGCCCTCGAGCTCGCCGCTGCTCTCCTCGGCTGAGGCGCGCAGCACGTAGTCGGCATTCCAGGTCACCCCCGAGGTGAAGTAACTGATCTCGAAGCGCACCGGGCCTTCGACCTTGCTCTCGAGCTCCCACACCAGGGTCGCCGGCGCGCCAGGCGGATAGACCACGTCGACCATCTCGATCTCAGTCTGCTTTTCGAGCGCGCGCAGCTCGAGCGAGGTGGTGTCGATCAGCGTCCCAGCCCACTGATACTGGATGCGGTTGCGCCCCTTCTTGAGCACCAGGGTGCGCGCCTCCTGCACCAGGGTCAGGTCGACGCTGTTGTAGATGGTCATGCGCACGGTTTCGCGCTCGGGGATGGTGACCAGGCCGACCGCCGCCGGGCAGCGCGCGGAGAGCAGCACGAAGGCGAGCAGGCAGAGTTGGAGCGGGCGCAGGAGCAGGAGCAGGAGCAGGCGCGGGCGAGGGCGAGGGCGCCTGCGGTGGGCAGTACGTCATCGGAACGATTTCATCTTGCCCGCGATAGCACGAGGCGACGCAAGCGATGGCTGCCATGAGGAACGCGAGCGCGAGCGCGAGTGAGAAG
>JAYVMM010000225.1:0-4570 GCA_043758975.1 Planctomycetota bacterium
GGTGAAGGCGCCGGTGGTGAACAGTTCGGCGCGCGGTCCGGTGACGATGCTGTGGCGGTGGATGCCGAGCAGGTCGCGCGTGCCCTCGAGATCGGGGACCACCGCGAAGACGCCGATCGAGCCGGTGATGGTGCCGCGGTGGACCATGATCTCGCGCGCAGCGCAGCCGAGGTAGTAGCCGCCGCTGGCGGCGACGCTGTCAAAGAGCGCCACCACCGGCTTGGCGGCGGCGAGCCGCCGCAACGCGAAATGGATGCGGTCGGAGGCGTCGGCGCTGCCGCCGCCGGAGTCGACCCGCACCACCACCGCCACCACCTGGCCGTCGGCGGCGAGGCGGTCGAACAGCCGGGCGGTGTCGCTGCCGCCGATGGTATAGCCGGGGGTGCTGCTGTCGCCGTCGACGATCATGCCCGCGAGCTCGACGATCGCCACCATTTGCGGGTAGCTGGGGCGGCTCTCGCCCTCGGTCAGGGTCTTCCAGAACGCCATCATCCCGGACAGGCTGCTGAGGTCGGGGCTGTCGCGCTCGGAGCGGAAGTAGCGCACCGGCGCCGGCTGGTCGCGCAGCCAGGCCCCGGGTTCGACCGCGCGGTCGCAGAGATGGGTGGACAGCGCCACCGCGCCGGTCTGCGGCGAGAGCGCGCGCGCCGCCTGCACCCCGGCGGCATCGAGCGGCCCGCGCGCGCATTCCTCGAGCAGCACGCGGTCGAGGCCGTGGACCAGGCGCTCATGCTCGGCGATCGAGGTCTCGCTCGGTCCGTTGCGGGTGAGCTGCTCGGGCGCCGACTTGGCCGGGCCACTGGTTACGGCGTGGAACTTGACGCCGATGCGATTGAGCGCATCGGCGTAGTAGTCGGTGGTCGCCGCCAGGCCCTTGAGCATGAGCAGGCCGGCCTCGGCCATCACCACCTCGTCGCACGCCGCCGCCACCACCAGGGCGCTGTCGCTGGCGTTATCGAGCAGGCAGACCACGCGCTTGTTCGCAGGCCGCGTGCGTAGGACTGCGGCGATCTCCTCCGCCGCCACCAGCGAGGGGGCGAAGCCCTCGCTAAGGTCGAGCACCAGGCGCCCTTCCTTCTCGCCCAGCGCGGTGCGCAGGTTCATGGTGGTGTCGTGCAGCGACTGCTCGCGCTCCTCGAGCATGAAGGAGGCCGGGCGCAGCGGGAAGCTGCCGCTCAGCTGCATCACCAAGGTGCCGGAGCTGGCGCCGGCGGGCGCTCCAGCTTCGCCGGCGGGCGCGGCGAGGACGGCGAGGAAGGAGAGGAGGGGCAGGAGCGCGAGCAGGGCGAAGTGGCGCATGCGCGACCCTAGCACCCAGGGCGCGCCTGGGGAGCGCCAAAATCCGCGCCCTATCAGCTGGCGTCGCGCCGCCGCCCTCAGGCGTAGCTGTGCAGGCCGGCGAGCACCACGTTGACCACGTACCAGTTGAAGGCCATGACCAGGAAGGCGGCGAGCGAGACCAGCGCGGTGGCGAGGCCGCGGCGGGGCGCGCTGACCGCCATGCGCAAGTGCACCAGCATGACGAACACCACCCAGGTGAGCAGCGCGAACACCTCCTTGGGGTCCCAGCCCCACGGGCGGCCCCAGCTCTCCGCCGCCCACACCGCGCCCAGGCACAACCCGACCCACAGCACCACGGTGGCGATGGCGTTGATCGCGAAGGTGGTGCGGTCCCAGGCCTGGCAGCGCTGGTCATGCCAGGGCAGCACCGTGCGCATCGCCAGGTAGACCAGCGACATCAGGCCGCCGAGCGAGATCAGGCCGTAGCTCGAGACCACGCAGGAGGTGTGCACGCGCAGCCAGAACTCCGAGAGGATGGGCATTTGCGGGCTGATGAAGGCATTGATGTCGTGGTATTCGAGGAACACCTGCGCGAACACCACCACGCAGCCGAACAGCGCGGCGCCGAGCGCCAGGCTGCCCTGCGCCCCGTTCAGCGGTACGCGCGCTCGCGTGGGCGCCGCCGCCGCGGTCAGGGTGAGCGCGAGGGGCGGCGCGCCGGCGCCGTCGCCGGCGACCGCGCCCGGGGCGTGCGCGCGGGCACTCGCGCCGGCGCGCCACCACAGGATCAGCTCGCCGACGACCGCCACCAGGCTGCACAGGAGGGAGGCGGCGGCCATCGACTCGTAGAGGTTGGCGAGTGGGATGCGCTGGGCGAGGATGCCGCGGATGATGAAGGCGGCGAGCTGGCCGCCGAGGCCGACGGCGAAGAGGGCGTAGCCAGCCACGAGCGGGATGCGTGCGCGCCCGATGGCGCCGAAGGCGAGCAGCGGCACCGCGCACAGGAAGAGCAGCGCCACCGCGTAGTAGAAGTTGTAGCGCCAATAGGCGATCTCGAGGTCGGTGTCGAGGCGCAGTGGCGGCAGGGCGCGGTCGGCGCGGTCGCGGTTGTCGAGCGCCACCAGCTCGCGTCCGGCGGCGACCAGCGCATCGACCTGCTGCTGCACCAGCGCGGCGCTGCCGTGGCCCCGGCGCAGATCGGCCCAGGCGGCGCCGAGGGCGGTCCAGGCCGCGCTCGCACGTGCCAGCGCCACGCGTGCGCTCACCAGCAGGGCAGGCTCGGCGACGTCCTCCCCCGCCACCCCCAGGCGCGGCCAGCAGGCCGCGAGCTGGTGCAGCCCTTCGCTGACGGTGGCCGCCTGCTCGGCGGGGAGGCCGCTGTGCGCGACCAGCGCAGCGGTATCACCGGCGCTCACGCCAGTGAGCGCGCCTTTCGCCGCCGCCTGCCATAGCGGCCACAGCACCTCGTGGTTGAGGTGCTGCAGGTCCTCGGCGTTGAGGCCGAGGCGCACCGCGGTCTCGGCGGTGAGCGGCAGCACGTTCCAGGTCAGGGCGGCGAAGCGGTCGGCGCCTTCCGCGCTATCGGCGTGCGCTCCCGGCGCGGCGCGCTGGGCCAGGCCGATGAAGGCCTGCAGTGAGTCGGCGTACTCGCCCGCGCTGTCCATGGGATTGCGCCAGCGGTCGCCATGCGGGCCCGCCGGCAGCGCCAGATAGCGCAGCTGCGAGGCCAGGTTGCGCACATCGCACACGCTGTGCGCACGGCGCACCTGGTTGATCAGCTTGGTCTTGCTGGTCTGCCGCCCGAGCGTCTCGAGCGCCGCCTGCAGCGCCTCGTCGTCGAGCCGGCGCGGGCTGATGTGGCCCTTGCGCAGAGCCTCGCGCTCGCCCGCCGGTACCGACTGGGCGAGGTCGTGGCAGAGTTCGGAGTGCTTGATGGTGACGATCGGCTGGTCGAGGTAGGCGCTGTTGCAGAACAGCAGGTCGAGCAGGCTCGCCAGGGGGGTGAACCCGCGCCCGAGGGTGACCCCGCCGCCCAGGCTGTCGATGAGCTCCATCGCCAGGGTGTGCATCGGCTTGTAGCGCCCGCCATGCTGAACCGCCATGGCCTCGAAGGCGCGCAGGTCGAGGCCGGAGAGGGTGTTGGCGATCGGCGTGAGAGCGGCCTCCGCCTGGTGGGCGGGCGCGCTGGGCGCGCCGGGTGCGGCAGGGGTGGAAACCGCGGCGCTCGCTGCGGGCGCAGGAGCCGGAGCGGTGGCCGCGGCCTCGCCCGCGCCGAGCCCGCCGGAGAGCACCGCGACCAGCAGCAGGGCCGACCACCATGCCGGCGCCTGGCGTCCGCCCGCCGTGAACATCATCGCAGGGGGGATGCTCATGCGCCGGCCTCCCGGGGTGGCGGAGGGCTGGGCCGGCGCGATGCCGTCACCCCGGCCCAGGACATGCCCACCGCGAGCAGGATCGCCGCCGCCAGCAGCCAGTCGCCGGCCGGGCGGTTGCCTACTCCGAGCACGGTGAGCGCCTGGTAGGGCGGGTCCCAGCTGGCCTGGAAGAAGAACAGCGACTTCCAGCTCAGCGGGTAGTTCATGTGCACCACGGCATGGCCGGGCGAGGCTTCGCTGCCGTAGTCGAGATGGCAGAAATACTCGGTGGGATCGTCGCTGCCGGGCCGGCGCGGGACTTCGAAGCCGGTCATCCACAACGGCCCGGGCAGCGGCATCAGTTCGCGCGCGTACTCGAGCTCGAAGGTGCCGAGCTCGGGGATGGTGAGGTGCATCGGGTGGGGGCCGTTGCCGCCGAGCATGCTGTCGCCCTCGCCGAGCGTGCGCGGCAGCTGCGGGAAAGGGGTGTAGGGCACCCAGGTCGACCAGCTGCCGGGAGCGCCGCTCGCGCGCGTGGCGGTGACCTCGATGTAGCTCAGCGCGCTGCCCACCGCGCTGCGGCTCTCGCGCTCCTCCTCCGGCGTGCTCACCGGCTGGGTGAGCTTGCGCGGACGCTCGACGCAGGCGTTGACCTTCACCGTGAGCGCAACGTTCCACATGTGCGCCGCGACCTCGCCGCCGGGGGCGATGGCATAGCGGGTGAGATTGCGTCCGGGCTGGCCAATGTAGAGCGCGAGCGTGCTGTCGGGCGCGCTGACGAAGGCGATGCGCGTGCGCGCCGCCGCCTCGCGGTCGTCGACCGCGAGCGCGCGTTCCTCGGCCACCGCGGGGAAGAGCGCGAGCAGGCGGGCGCGGATAACCTCGAGCTCGGCGGCGTTGCTGGCGCGCAGCCAGCTCAGCGGGGTGTCGTCGAG
>JAYVMM010000226.1:0-4726 GCA_043758975.1 Planctomycetota bacterium
CATGTACAGCGACAACCAGATCCGCGAGGTGCTGCTGAAGGGCCTATGACCGCGCGCGCCTAGCGCTTGGCGGCGGCGGCGAGGGCGAGGGCACCGAGGCGGAATTCGCTGTACTGGGCGCCGTTGGACTGGTTGTCGCGCAAGCGGCTGACGAGCACGCGGTAGGTGCGGTAGGCCGTGGTATTGGCGAACACCACGCACTTGCCCCACTGTTTGCGCCCGGGATCGGCCTCCAGCCCGCTCGGCCCGTCGTAGATGGTGGCGAAGCCCTGGCCCTGGTCCTTGTCCGCGCCTTCGGCATCGGAGCCCTCGATGGTGATGGTGAGCGGATCGCGGCCCTCGAAGTCGTTGGCGGTGGCGAACTGGAAGGCGGTCACCGTCTCCGCCTTGCGCGGGGTGATGGCGAAGCCGGTGCCCACCCCGTTCGGGCGCTCACCATCGTGGTTGGGGTTGAAGTACTTGCTCTCGAGCTTGCCGTCGAAGGCGTTGTGCGCGACCTCGCCGTTGAGGATGTCGACCTTGTGGTTTGGTCCGCCAACACGGGTCGCGCCGACGGCGAGGACGGCATCCTTGAACGACAGGATGCTGCGCACGGTGCCGCTCTGCACCCCCAGCGCCGCGCCGGCCGGCTCCGCTGCCGCCGGGGCGACCGGCGGCGGCAGGGGGTTCGCCGGGGCGGTTGCTGCAGGCGTAGGCGGGGCGTCCGGCGCAGCGGTCCCTGCCGCCAGAGAGTCCGCGCGCGGCGGCGGCACGCTCACCGCCGTGGTATGCAGGGCAATGAACATGCCCACCAGCGCCACCACCACCGCCACCAGTGCAACCAGGGTGATGACGGTGGAGCGCGGCTGGCGGCTGAGGAAGCCAGTGACCACTGGGCGGCTCGCACTGGCGCGGCGCAGCAGCGCGCTCACCGAGCCGAGCGGGCGGCCAGCCGCCGAGCTCACCTGGTCGAAGCGCTCGATGGTGCCCTCGTCGAGCGCCTCCCGGAGCTCCTCGATGGTGAACGGGCCGCGTCGGGCGGCGGCGGCGAGCACGTAGTAGTGGTGGTCCACACCAGAGCCTAGCGGCTGGACACCAGCCAGGCAACCGCACCGGGTGGGCCTGGTGCGCTCAGCCGGAGGGGGGCGTGCCCGGCGTGCGTGCGCAGCGTGCCGCCGCCTCCTCCTGGTGGTGGGCGGGCGGGCGGCGCAGACGGGCGAGCAGCCCGTGGCGCGGGCTGAGCAGGCTGGAGAGCAGGAAGCCGGCGCCGAGAGTCGCCACCATGCACGGGCCGGAGGCGAGGCGGACCTGGTAGCTGAGGTAGAGCCCGAGCGCGGAGCCGCCGACGGCATAGAGCGCGGCGAAGCGCAGCATGCTCCCCCAGCGGTCGCACCACAGGTTGGCGGTGACCGCCGGGAGCATAAACAGCCCGAGCGCGAGCACGCTGCCGAAGGCGTGCAGCGCCGCCACCAGATTGAGCACGGTGAGCGCGAGCAGCCCGAGGTGGGTGGCCGCGCTCCAGCCGCCGCTTGCGCGATGGAAGGCGGGGTCGAAGCACTCGAGCAGGATCGGACGGTAGAACAGCGCGAAGGCGAGCACGGTCAGGCCGCTGACCGCGGCGGCGAGCTCGAGATCGCCGTCATCCAGGCCGAGGATGTTGCCGAACAGAAAATGGATGAGGTCGATCGGCGTGCCCGCGCGGCTGATCACCACCACCCCGAGTGCGAACAGGGTGATGAAGAGGGCGGCGAAGGCGGCATCCTCCTTGATGCGCGTCAGGCGGCTGATCAGCGCACTGCCCAGTGCGGTGATCAGCCCGGCGACCAGGCCGCCGGTCACCAACGCCGCCACGCTGGTGCCGCACAGCAGCCAGGCCACCCCGACGCCGGGCAGCAGGGCATGCGTCAGGGCATCGCCCATCAGGGCCAGGCGGCGCACCACCAGCACGCAGCCGAGCAGGCTCGCGCTCACCCCCAGCAGCGCGCACATCGTCAGCGCCCGCCACATGAAGAGGTGATCGCCGGCGAAGGGCTCCGCCAGAGCGCTGATGAGCCCGGCCATGATCAGATCCCGTCCCCGACGCCCGGGCCGGTCGGCGCCCCACGGTCGGAATGTGCGGCGTGCTCCGCGTACCCAGCATGCTCGTCATGCTCGTCATGCTCGTCATGATAGGCCGGCCCGAAGGCCGCCGCGAGGTTGCCGGTGCTGAGCGCATGCTCCGGCGGGCCGCTGGCGATGAGATGGGTGCGGATGAGCAGCGCGTGGTGGAAGTGGCGGCGTGCGAGCGCGATGTCGTGCAGGGCGGCGATCACCAGGCGGCCCTGGGCCGTCCACGCCTGCAGGTGGGCGAGCACCTCGGCGGTGGAGACCGCATCGAGACCGACGAAGGGCTCGTCGAGGAGCATGATGTCGGCGCCCCCGCACAGCGCGCGCGCGAGCAGCGTGCGCTGCTGCTGGCCGCCCGAGAGCGCGGCGATATGGCGGTCCTGCAGCGCGAGCAGGCCCATCTCTTTGAGCGCATCGTCGACCGCTTGGGCATCCGCGCGCTGGAAGGCGGCGAAGGGTCCGCGCCGCGGGTAGCGTCCGAGCTCGACCACCTCGCGCACGCACAGCGGGAAGTCCCAGTCCAGCTGCGCGCGTTGCGGCAGGTAGCCGAGGCGCTGGCGCGCGTGCGCCACGCTCGCACCGGCGATGGTGATGCGCCCGGTGGCGAGCGCATGCCAGCCGAGGATGGCGCGCAGCAGGGTCGACTTGCCGGCGCCGTTGGGACCGACCAGCGCCACCAGAGTGCCGGCGCGCAGCTGGGCATCGAGATGGTGCACCGCGGGCGTGCGCCCATAGCACACCGTGACGTCCTCCAATGCGAGCAGCGCGTCGCTCATCGCCTGACCTCCTCGCCGAGCGCACGCGGCGCGATGCGCGCCGACACTCCACCCTCGCCCCACAGCACGGTGGTGCGCGGTGGGTGGGAACCCTCGGCGAAAGAGACACGCAGCGCGCACGGCCCGCCATTGAGCGGATCGGCGGGCTCGCCGTGGAGGTAGACCTCGGCGCCGGGTGCGGCCAGCCGCAGATGGGCCTGCCAGGTCTGCGCGGTGACCACATCGGGCGTCTGCGCCACCCCGTCGAGCTCGACCGTCCAGCGCGCCACCGCGTAGGTGGCGGTCAGGGTCAGGGTCGCCTGTGCCGGTGCGGTGGGCGGCGGAGCGGCGACCGCTGGCGCACCAGGCGGCCCACCGCTGCGCCCCAGGAGCGCCAGCAGCAGCGCGCCGACGGCGACCAGGTAGGCGCCGGCGCCGGCCAGGCGCCAGGCGGCGGAGCGAGTGAAGCCGAACCCTCCGGCGCTGGCCATAGCCGGCTCAGCGCAGGGCCCGGACGATGGTCCGGGTGTTGGCGAGGAGCATGCCGAGGTAGGTCCCAGCCTGCGCTCCGGGCGCCGCCAGGCTGTCGCTGTAGAGCCGTCCGCCCAGCACCGCGCCGCCATCGCCGGCGATGCGCGCGATGACCTTGGCGTTGCCCGCGTCCTCGATGAACACCGCTGGCAGCTGGCGCGCGCGGATCAGCGCGATGAGCTCACTGATGTGCGCGGCATCGGGCTCCTGGCCGGGCGCCGCGCCCTCCACGGTCCTGAGTTCCAGGCCATAGGCGCGCGTATAGTAGCCGAGCGCGTCATGCGAGGTCACCAGCAGGCGGTGGCCCGCCGGCAGACGGGCGATCTGCTGCCTGATCCAGGCATCGACGACGCGCAGCTCGCCGAGGTAGGCCTCGGCCCAGGCGGCGTAGTCCTCGCTGCCTGACGGATCGGCGGCGATGAGCGCGTCGCGGATGGCGCGCGCGTAGAGCATGGCGTTGCCGGCATCCTGCCAGGCGTGCGGATCGGCGCCGCCCGCACCCTCGCCACCCGGCCCGCTGAGGACGGTCACCCCGGCACTCGCCACCACCACCGGCACGCTGCTGCCAGCGGCGGCGAGGGCGTGCGCGAGCCAGCCTTCCAGGCCGAGGCCGTTGACCACCACCAGGCGCGCGCCGGTGAGCTGGGCGAGGTCGGCGGGAGCCGGCTCCCAGCTGTGCGGATCGACCCCTGGCGGGATCAGGCTGACCGACACCACGCGGTCGCCGCCGAGCTGGTGCACGATATCGGCGAGGATGGTGTTGGCGCACACCACGCGCAGCGGTGCGCTGTCAGCGGCAGCAGCCGCCGCAGAGCCGGCAGCGCCGCCACAGAGCGCGCCGGTCAGGAGCAGCGCCAGGGCGGGCAACCAGGGCGGGGGTGGAGCAGGGCGCACAGCGATTCTCCTGGGCCGGGCACCCTACTTATTGATCATCCATTATCAATAAGCAACGGCCCCGATCCGCCACGCCGCTCGCCGGCGCAGCGGTCTCAGCGGCCCTTCTTCACGCAACCGGCGCACAGGCCGTTGATGATGATCTCGTGGCCCTCCATGCGGAAGCCGCGCGGGGTCAGAGAGGCGACGTCATGGGCGCAGCCCTCCATCTCGAACACGCGGTCGCAGCCGCGACAGTGGAAATGGTGGTGGTGACCCTTGTCGCTCTTCTCATAGCGAGGTTGGCTGCCCGGCAGGTCGACGGCGCGCAGCCAGCCTTCGGTGCCCAGGCCCTTGACCGCGCGGTAGACGGTGGCGATGCCCATCGGCGCGCCGGCGCGCTTGGCCAGCGCGAGGATCTCCGCCGTGGTGAGCGGGCGCTGTGCGCCCTCGATCACGCGCATGATGAGGAGCCGCTGCTG
>JAYVMM010000227.1:0-5674 GCA_043758975.1 Planctomycetota bacterium
TCTCGTTGCGGTAGCCCGCGGTCTGCAGGTTGGCGGGGTTGTGCGCCACCGCCTCCTGGTTGCGCGACTTCACCACCATCGCGCTGGCGGCGGCGTAGATGCCCTTGGGCATGGGTGCCTCCCTGTGCAGAATCTGCACACTGCGACGCCTGAGCGGCGCCGTCCAGGCCACCAGCGCACATGGGATGCCAACCCGGCGCGCGCGCGCCACCGCCGCTCCGGCGTCCCGCCCAGGTTTCCGATTGATGAAGCAAGCTGTTTCCAGTTAGTCGCTTGCGACTTCCACCTTAGAGGCGACAACGCTGCCCAGGAAAAGTCGGAAGCCATCCCAGGAGGAACATCCTGAGTGCTGACCAGCGACGCAGGCAGGATAGTGGCGGCGAGCATACGGCCTCCGTCAGCTGTAGCGGGCGGGTGGTGCGTTGTCCCTAGCAACCCGCGGGCGTCCCCTTTACCCTGAGACCATGAAGGTGGAGTGCCCGACCTGCCATGCCGCGGTTCCCGCCGAGGATATCAACATCCAGGCCATGACCGCTGTCTGCCGGGCGTGCAACAACGTGTTTTCCGTCGCGAAGCTGGCGGAAGCCGGCACACCCATAGGCCTGCCAACGCGATTCACCATCACCGATGAGGGTGCCCGGCGCCTTGCGGTCAGCTGGCGTTGGTGGCGCCTGCAGTATGTCTTCCTGATCTTCTTCTGCTGCGCGTGGGATGGTTTCCTGGTCTTCTGGTACTCCTTCGCCCTGTTCGCCCATGGCCCGAGCGGCGTCTTTGGCATGCTCATGATCCTCTTCCCGATAATCCATGTCGCCGTCGGCGTCGGGCTCACTTACTTCGTCATCGCGGCGATGTTCAACCGCACCTGGATCGTGTGCGACGGGGACACCCTGGCCATCCGCCATGGACCCGTGCCCTGGGCCGGAAACCGCTCGCTCCCGTTGCATGATCTCAGCCATCCACGGGTGGAAACCAAGTTCCAGAGCAACAGCGTGCCGCACTACAACGTGGCCGCGATCAACAACGGTCGGGACATCGTCCTGCTCAAGGGCCTCGAAGAAGGGGAGGCCCGCTGGATCAGCCAGCAGCTGGCGCGCGTGTTAAGTCGCTGATGAATGGTTACTGCCGAAAAGATCCCCGCTGAAGCGATGCCTCCAGGCCGACTACGCGGAGGACTGACGTCGGGGCGCCGCCACGATCGCGAGTCGGCTGAGCGCCGCGCCGCCCGGCCTGCCCCGCCGTCCCGGGATCCTCGTGAGTGCATGAGGTGCAGCCCAGCCCCAATTGTCCATGTGCATGTCCATGTCCAGGCCGCCGCGACCGCGGTCGCGGCACATTACATCAGCACCATCAGCACCCTGCTCTCTTGGAGATGGTAGAGGGTGCGGTTCTTCAAGCGCAAGACGCGGACCCTCCCAGCGAAGGAAATCTCGAGGTGGTGTCCCCGCAGGTCCTCAAAGCGTCCTTCCCTCGGCACCCGCTCGCCCGAGCCATGGAAATCAGACCACACGCTCGCTGACTGGCCGCTCTCGGCAGCTGAGCCGCCCACCCAGCGGTCGACCTCCTTCTCCTCCATGTTGGTCAGCACCAGCGTGGAAGGCGATTCGAAATAGACGCCGATCGGCCCGCCTGCCCCTGCTTACGCCGTGCCACGGGCGATGGCAGCCTCATAGCGATCCTCGGTCGCCTGCGCCGCCGCCTGGGCCGCCGCATACTTCTGGGTGGATTTCTTCAGCTCCTCCATCAGCAGAATCGTGTCCACATTCCAGCGCACCTTCCAATTCTCCCGCGCAGCGCTGTTCGTCAGCATGGTGAGCATGACATCCGGCTTGATCGCGAAGGCAGCCAGGAGCAGCGCTATCACGACGCTAAGGACGATTCGTGTCCAACGCGTCGGGGCATGCGCGATCATGTCGTGGTTCCCACCGGAATGGTAGGGCCGGCTGTCGGCAATGCGCCCTGCTGGCTGGTGGGAAAGGCATCCACCAGTGCTCTCGCAGCCGTCCCCCGATGGCCCAGGCCGCCATCAGGCCCGACCCGGCAATGGCGTCCGTGTCCTGCAGCAACTCGACACCCCGTCCTGCGCGCCGCCAACCGTGGTCTGCAGGTCGAGGCATCGATCGGGCGAGCTGCGGCCCTGCCGCAGCGGTGAACATACGCACCCGCCGCCGGCTGATCCAGCAAGATCCGCACAGCCGAAATGACGGTAAGCAACCCAATCATGAATAGTCAAGCAGGGTGAACGGGGGCATCCCCGACCTTCTCCTCGAGCACCGCCGCCGAACACCCAGCCCACTGGCTACCATCGTCGACGATCGCGCCGACCGCTGCCTGCGGCAGGCGATCTTCAGCCCGCCGCAGGCGGATCGCCGGGTGATCTCCGGCTCTCGTCCCATCGGAGCCGTCGCGCAAGGAGCTGTCCATGCCTGACTTCCGCTTCAAGGCCCATGACCGGCGCACGCGCACCGACATCACCGATACCATCACCGCCGCGACACTCATCGAGGCCATCGCGGCGATCAGGAAGCAGGGCCTGCTGCCGATCGAGGTCAAGGAAACCAAGGCTGCGCGCACCAAGCCAACCGGCAGCGGCGCATCTCGCCCGGGCCCCCTTTTCGCCCGCAGGGTCAAGCCCGCGGCGGTGACGCTGGCCACCCGCCAGCTCGCCACCCTCCAGGATGCCGGGCTGCCGATCGTGCAATCGTTGCAGATCGTCACCGACATGCAGCGCCCCGGCACCTTCAAGTGGGCGCTGGCCGCCGTCACCACCGAGGTCCAGAGCGGCACCCTGCTCAGCGCGGCGCTGGCGAGGCACCCCAAAGTGTGGGATGCGATGTTCACCAACTTGGTGCGCGCCGGCGAGACCGCCGGCGCGCTCGAGACCATCCTGTCCCGCCTGGCCGAATTCCGCGAGAAGGCCGAACGCCTCAGGAAGAAAGTCATCGGCGCGCTCATATACCCGATAGCGGTGATGACCATCGCCGGTGCCATCCTGACCTTCATCATGGTGTTCATCGTCCCGCGCTTCGAGCAGATCTTCAAGGAGATTGGCATCAAGCTGCCACCCGCCACGGTGGCGCTGATCAGCATCAGTTCCTTCGTCGGCGACTACTGGTGGATGATCATTGCCGGGATCGGCCTCATGGCGATCGGCATCCGCAAGATCCGCAGCACCGAGCGGGGCGGCAACACCATCGACCGCTTCGCGCTGGCGGTGCCGGTGCTGGGAGGCATCGTCAAGAAGAGCGCTGTGGCGCGCTTCACCCGCACCCTCGGCACGCTGGTGGCTTCAGGGGTGGGCTTCCTCGACGCCCTCGACATTACCCGCGCGGCGACCCCGAACATCGTGGTCCGCAACACCATCCTGGCGGTGCGCGACTCGGTGAAAGAAGGCGAGACCATCCACGAGCCGCTGCGCCGTGCGCGCATCTTCGACGACATGGTGGTCAACATGATCAAAGTCGGCGAGGAGACCGGCGAGCTCGACCGCATGCTGATCAAAATTGCGGACGCCTATGATGAGGAGGTCGATGCCGCGGTGGCGGGCATGATGGCGCTGATGGAGCCCCTGCTCATCGTCTTCATGGGGGTTGCGGTCGGCTTCATCGTCATCGCCCTGTTCCAGCCGCTTATCGAGCTGATCCGGCAAATGAGCGCGCAGGTCGGCTCCGGGTGAATCGCGAGGGGCACGCCCACCTCCATGTCCAAGCGCCGGACGGGTGAGCCGGAAACCGGGTGGGAGGGGGCAGATCGCCGCCGCCTTTCGCATTTGCATCCCAATGGCCGAATCGAATAAGCCAATGGTGCCCGTTGATGCTCATGCATGCTTGCCAAGGATGCGACTTACTTCCGCAGCATCGAGTATCAGATTCTTGTCTTTGCTGTGGATGTGCTCGCAACCCGGAGCGCTTGGGCAGGTCAAGTATTCCAATTTCAGGCCGCAATAGCTCGCCAACGGTCTGAAATTGTTCTCTCCCATGCCTTCTGACATGAGCTGGACTATATGGGTGCCCGATCGGCAGAATATGATGTTGGTCAGGGCCGCGCCGTGGTTGGCGATTACCAGATCCGCCTGTTGGAAGAGTCGGGCTTGATCAAGGAGCGACATGCCGGCCAGGCGCCATATCTCGATGCCCTGGCCCTCCAGAAATGGACGTAATTGATCGATATTGTGAATTTTCCGGAAACTCGCATCGGAACGGTCGATGAGGATCCGCCGCTTATTGCCCTCCCAAGGGACATGGGCGAGGATTTCGTTTCGCACCCAGGACATCGCCCGTCGTGGTATGACGAATGGATCGAGAATGAGCGAGGGTGCGATCAGGGTCTGGCAGCGCACAGCGGAGTGTTGCGCGGTGCCGATAAGCTTTTCCACGGGGACCTTGACCAATCCCAGTGCGTCGACGATCCAAGGCGTGACAGCACCGCTGATCAGAATCCTCTCGGCTTCATCAAGGGCCCCGGAACGTCGGAGCAGATCGATGCGTGGCAATGCATTGAGGAGGAAATGGTAGTAGTTCACCTCGGAACCCATGGTTGCCAGGGTGGCGGTGATCCCGGACAGCTCCTCGATTTCGTCCTCCTTAGGACACCAGTCGTAGACATCATTCTGATAGGGAAGGCCAGGCCAATCATAGGAGAGATCCCAGAGCATCCTTCTGTCGCTGGACAGGACCGCGCCCTTGTGCCCGATCACCATCGCACCTGGCAGGCGTGCGACGAACGTTTCCGGGCAATGGAAGGTGCGTTCCTCCATGATCTCGTGGCGTGCTCCGCCGACATGCACTGCCGCCGGCACCGTCATCGAGACGGGACTCTCGAATGTCTGGTACGAGGGCGGATGGAGTGCCGAGCGCTGATCCTCTACAAATGCATACGTGGTGCGCCAAAAGCCCAGAACATGACGATTGTGAATTCGCTGGCGGATGCGCCGGCTCAGAATGCAAATCGCATCAACGACGATCCTGACTGCGCGCGAGCGTCGAATGCGTCCGAGCCGCCGGCGTACTGGCGAAAGAAATAGTCCCTTCAGCATGATACCTCACTATCAAATGGACCGGCCTGATCTTCCCCGATATCAGTGGACTCGGGGTTATGCGGCTTTAAGCCGCTGGAATTCAAAGTCCGCAGGACTCAGGTAACCGATGGCGGAGTGAAGGCGAGTGCGGTTATAGAAGACTTCGATGTATTCAAAGATCGATTGCTGAGCCTGAGAACGAGTCTGGAAATGACGAGGGTGAATCAACTCGTTCTTCAGGGTATGCCAAAAGCTCTCCATGGCCGCATTGTCATATCATAACAGCATGCCTTCCGGCTCATGCTTGGCCGCATTCCCTGGGCCTGGAGCGCATTTCGGTAGTCAAGGCTGGCATACTGACTTCCGCGGTCGGAATGATGTATCAGAACAGGTTCAGGACGGCGATCCGTCACAGCCATATCCAAGGCTTTCAGTACCAGACTTCTGTGCATCGTTGGGCCCATAGCCCAGCCAACAATGCGCCGAGAAAACAGATCCATAATCGCGGACACGCACAGCCAGCTTTCTTCCGTGTGCACATAGGTGATATCGGCCACCCAGCGCCGATCCTGGGCCTCTGCGCTGAAGTGCTGCTGTATGAGGTCCACGACTATGGGGTCGTCATGCCTCGAGTTCGTAGTGGTCACAAATCGTCTTGGA
>JAYVMM010000228.1:0-18359 GCA_043758975.1 Planctomycetota bacterium
CCTCGAGCATGGCGCCCTGGGCGGGGCGGTGGCGATCTGCCTGCTCTTCGTCCTGTCTGCCATCTTCGCCTATTGGGCATACGTTCTGCTGCGCCAGACCTGGACGATCGCACCACAGTGGCGGGAGGCGAGCGGTCGACCCTCGGCGAGCCGCGACGAGCAGGCGAAGATATTCCACTCGGTCGCACTTGAAATCATTGCTGGATTCCATGCGCAGATTCCTGGTCCTGCCGCCGCCGCTCAGGTGGTCCCCATTGACCAGCTGTGGATCTCGGCGCGTCAGCGCATGGGGCCTGCGGGCGCGAGCGTGGAGGCCGGCGGATGGCCGGGGCGGATAGCGGTGCAGCACTTCGATGCCGATGATCGTCGCCTGGCTGACCTGCTCGGGCCGGTACGGCTGGGAGATGCGGCCTGGCGCTGGTCGCTGCTCTTCGCCGGGGCACCTGCTGCGTGCGCCCTCTGCCACATTTCGCTCGCCTGGAGCATGATCGTCATCGGCGTGTGCCAGCCCGCGGCGAATAAGCGGAAGATAGCGCTGGTTTTGGGCCTGCTTGGCCTGCTCGGCTTGGCCAGTGCGTCGTTCGAGATTCCGCTCGGCCTGCTGGTGCCGTGTGTCACCGCAGTGGTTCTGGCCAGGCCCTGGTGGGGTTGGAAGGGGCTCCCGCTGACCTCCTCGGTGCTCGGCGGTCTGCCGAAAACCTGGCGGCGCCTCATGCGCATCCTCGTGCTCCTGCGCTTCTTCTCCGCTATGGCCGCGATGTCGATCGTCGCCATCTTCATGCTCACCCTTGCACAGCTGGGGAATGTGACCGTCGCGCTGTTTCTCGGCACGGTGTGGCTGCTCTATCTTCTGAGCGGGCCCTGGCGGTTGGCCATCCAGCTCATCCAATCGAGCCGTGGGCAGATCAACCTTCCGCTGGGCCGGGCGTGGCTGTCGCTATTGCACTGGCTGCTGTTCTTCGGCCTGTCCTTGCCCGCGATTTTCATCTTGGGGGCTACCATTTGGATCGGCCAGAGCCCGAGCGCATCCTATGGCACCTGGCACATGCCGATGATCCTGGTCGGCGGCGGACTGCTCCTGGCATGCGCGATATCCGTGGCCATGGTCGCCTTGCTGCGCCGATCCTACCGCCAGGAGTTCAGCTTCATCCCGCCGCCATGAGGGGATGACCCCTGAACGCCTAGGGGCTACTAAACCGGGGAGATTGGGGACATACTTCTATGACTTTGCCCTGGAAGGAGAACGGATTCTGCACAACAATGCAGTTGGACCCCATCCCATGACCGAACCGACATCCGATGATTTCCCGGAAAGAGTGCCACAAAAGCCAAGCGGATCTGGAATCCTCCGATTAATTCTCGGTATCGTTGCGATCTTCTATGGCTGCGCGATGATCTTTCTTGGCATCCGCGGGATCCCGATTTTCCGGCTTCGTCACCAGCTGATGAACGCGCCTTGGGAGGGGGAAGCCGTCGGACTCCTCGCCATCATGGTGGGGTCTGTTCTGATCATGAGCGTGCGGACCGCGCGGAAATGAGCCTTGCCGCCGTGGGCGCCGCTCACGGCGGAGGGAATCCGGGCTAAACCTCGTGCGTGTGCTGTGCGCGCGTGGCGGCCAGGCTGGCGGCGGTGAGATCGACCCCGGGCCAGTCGCATGCCGAGAGGCGGTGCGCGAAGGCGCCGCCGGCGGCATTCCGCGCGGCGTGACGCAGCGCGTCGTCGCAGTAGATCTGGGCGAGGAAGCCCTCGAAGGCGATGGCGTCGGCTTCGCTTGCGGGCAGGACCGGAGCGGCGAGCGGCTGCCATGCCACCGGTGCACCTCGCCCGGCGGCGACCTCGGCGCGGGCGCGCTCGATCTCAGCGAGCAACTCGTGCATCGGCGGAAAGTCGCCATCGCGTTCGACGATGACATCGAGCGCTCGCGTAGTGCGCGCGGCCAGGCTGCGTAGCAGCGACCATACGCCTTCCGGCACCGCATGGCGGTGGTCGTCGAGGTAGCGACCGCACCAGGCGCGCCCGCCGGCGAGGTGGACCGCCGCCACCCGCTCGAGCGGGAAGGCTTTGAGCAGCGCGAGCGGGTCGAGACCGCGGTTGCGCGCATTGGCGTAGAGATTGTGGAGATCGAGCAGCAGATCGCAGGGGCCGGCGTGGATGATCGCGCGCACCCAGGTCGCCTCGTCAAGCGTGCTGCCAGGTGGCTCGACCAGGGTGGCGACGTTCTCGACCAACGGTGGGGACCCGACCACGGCGGTCGCCTGCGCGAGGTTGCACCGGGTAGCGGCGACCAGGGCGGGCGTGCGCGGCGGCGCGGCGAGATGGCCGAGCTCGAGGCTGGCGCCGCGCACGAAGGCCAAATGCTCGCTCCAGCGCGCGGGGCGCACCTGGTCGACCAGGCGCTTCCAGTGCTCCAGACGCTGCGGCGCTGGCGGCACGGCTGAGGCCAGGCCCAGGCCAGTGCCATGCACGTGCAGGGGGCGTTCGGCGGACCAGGCGCGCAGCACATCGAGCTCGCGCTCCGGCTGACCGAACCAGCTATCGGCCATGAACTCCAGGATGTCGATGCGGTCCAGGGCGCGGTGGATGCCGAGCGACAATTCCGCTCGCCACGACAGGCCGAAGCGGTCGGCGGTCATGAACCGCATCCGCCGCAGCCACCGCCACCACATCCGCCACCACCACCACAACCGCTGCTACTACTACTACTGCTGCCACACCCGCTCGACGTGCTGCATGAGTTCGATCCGCCCCGTGAGCTCGATCCGCCTCCAGAGTTCGAAGATGGCGGGGTGAAAGCGGGCCATAAAGTCCGGTTCATGCCAGCGAGCGCCGGCCCGTAAACGGCAACCAGGAAGCGGCGCTCCTCCGGCGTGCGCTCGCCCTTCTTCAGGCGCAGGGGCTGGAACAGCCGTCGCAAATGGTGCAGCAGATCGCGTCCGCGCGGCGTGCAGGCGGGCAGCATCTTCGGTATCGCGACGCCAGCGACAATGGTGCCGAGGCCGATGGCGATGAGGAAGCTGAGATTGCGGTGGCCGGAGGAGATGGCGAAGGACAGCTTGGCGACGCTCATGACGAGCAGCAGCGCAACCGTGCCCCAGCGCACGGCGAGAAGTTTCGAGTGAAATCCCGCATCCGGAACCAAGCCTTGTTTTTGCAGCACCTGGCGGCGGCGCTCGAGCGCGGTGGCCACCGGTGGCTGCTCGATCAGGCGGTGGGCATAGCAGGAGGGGGTGCACTTCAGCAGGATGCTGGCTTCGAGGTCGTCGCTGCTGGTGGCGCCGGCAGCTGCGATGAGGGATTTCCCCGTATGCTCGACTTGGCCCTGGTCGATGAGCGACATGCTGGCGACGCGGACGGCCTCCAGTCCGCCGCCACGCATCAGGGCGATGTCATAGGGATCGCTCGGGCGCTGCTGCGCGCGCCCGGATGGTCCGGAGGCCCAGCGCAGCAGGAGCTCGACGCCAGCGCCGACAGCCGCCACCGTCAAGTAGAGGCACAGGAAGTCCGGCCCCGGCCAGGTGAACGGATTCATCGCCTAGGTCAGCCTGCTGGCGCGGTCCCGCATGAGTTCCGCCACTTCCAGCAGGCGGCGGGCCAGTTCCGCGCCGACGCCGGCACCAAGCTCGCCGGTGCGGGCGGCAGTAAGCTCATCCAGCGGTCCACCGGCGATCTCCTGCAGCGCGGCGCGCGGAGAGGCGACGCTGCCGCCTTCCAGGCTGATGAGCTCGGCGGCGCAGGCGCGCAGGCCGCCGGCAGCCTCGGCGGCGGTCTGCGCCAGGCCGGCATCGCCATCGGCGCACAGCCAGGATTCGCGCAGGCGCAGCACCAGGTTGATGATCGCCTGGCGCAGCTGGGCGAGCGCGGCGGCACGCGGGATCGCCAGCTGGGCGAAAGGATCGTCGCCGTAAAGCACACGGTGCCGACGCTGGATGTCGGCGAATTTCACCGCGAACATGCTACCGATCAGCTCGATCTCCGCGCTGCAGACGACCAGGAAGCGGGCACGCAGAGCGACGCGCATCGGAGCGATGGCGGCGCGCGCGGCGGAGACGCGGTCCAGTGAGAATGCCGTCAGCACGATCACGACATTGGTGTCCGAGACGGCGCGCTGGCGGTTCTCCGCGGCCGAGCCGAAGAGTACGATCGAACGCAGCTCGTCGCCGAGGGCGCTGCGCAGCGCCTCCACCAGGGCGGCGAGCGACTCGTCGTTGGGATCTCCGGTTGCTTCAGCCGTGAAACCTCCCGACCGTGGTGGATTGTAGATCCTCACCCCGGGAAAGCAAACTTGCCGCGACACGATTCAGGTGCTTGCGCGCGGGTTTCTTCGCATGCGGTACAGGCGAACGCGACGGGCGAACGGCGGCGAGCACCGCCGGTGGGGACCCGGCGCTCCTATTGTTCTGGGCGATCCCTGCGCTCGCCCAGGCCATGGCCGCAGTCCTAACCGCGTTGGCTGCGGCAGCGGCCATCAACGCGCATTGTTGAGGCACCCGTATCCCGAGCATGGCGGTGATGGGGAAGAAACACGATAACAGCTGGGAGCAGAGCACGTTCGTGACCGTTCGACAGCGGTCGCCAGCCGTCAACACCAGTGGGACCCGGTCGCCAGGAAGAGGCCTGAGAGCCGGGACCCAGCATTGGGATGGACGTTGTCAAAGCCAAGGCTTGCGGTTGCCTCAGCCGCGATATAGTCCTGCCCACCTATTATCGACCTCGAGCAAGTTACCACAGGACCGCGCATGCAGAATATGAAATGTCCTACGATTCGCCGGTCGCCAGCGATCGTACTCCTACTGCACATCCTGGTCCTTGCCGTTGCCAGCATCTCCACGGCTGCTGCAGCGACGGTCCAGCCCTTCATCATGGTGATCAAGACCGACAATCCCGGAGCGTCGGCCAGCAATCAATTCGCCTTGGGGATGAGCGGATTCGATACCTTCAATTGCACCGTGGACTGGGGTGATGGGACCTCCGATATCATCATCGCACCACCCGGCCCCGTGCATACCTACGCGCTTGCCGGCACCTACTCGGTTTCGATCAGCGAGAATGTCGTCGGCGGCTTCGGGCACATGCAAGCGTACCATGGCGACCCACAGAAGATCCTAGCCATCGCGCAATGGGGCACGGGAACGTGGACCAGCTTCGCGACGACATTCTGGGGATGCTCCAATATGACCATCACCGCGACCGACCAGGCGACGGCTAAGACGGGGGCGGTGCAGGATTTCAGTTTCGCTTGGACGAACTGCTCGAGCATGGTCTCTTTTCCAGTCATCAATACCGCAAGCGGCACCAACTTCTCGTACGCTTGGTCATCGTGCAGCGGTTTGACCTCCTTCCCCGTCCTCAACACGTCAGCCGGCACGAACTTCTCCAACGCCTGGGCAACGTGCAGCGGCCTGACCTCCTTCCCAACCCTCAATACGTCGGCGGGCACGGATTTATCCGCGGCTTGGGCCTGGTGCACCGGCTTGACCACCTTCCCGCTGCTCACCACCACCGCCGGGACCAATTTCTCCCAAGCATGGCAGCAATGCACCAGCCTGACCGCGTTTCCGAACATCGACACCTCTGCCGGCACAAATTTCTCAAATACCTGGTACCAGTGCAGCGGCCTGACTACTTTTCCGATCCTCGACATTTCGGCGGGAACCGACATTAGTTACGCCTGGAGCTTGTGTTCCGCGCTGACGAGTTTCCCGCTGCTCAACACGTCGCATGCAATCAATTTCCAGCAAACGTGGGCGTACTGCACCGGCCTGACCGCCTTTCCGCACTTCGCCACGACCACGGTGACGAATTTCAATGGCGCTTGGAGCAATTGCAGCGGGCTGCTGTCTTTTCCGCTGCTCGATACGTCGAACGGAACGGTGTTCGATGAGGCCTGGGCGAACTGCAGCGGCCTGACTGCCTTCCCGCTCCTCACCACCTCCGCCGGGACGAGCTTCTGGCATACGTGGAATGGATGCTCAGGCCTCTCGGCCTTTCCGCTCCTGAATCTGCACAACATGACCATCGGCATCGGCTGCTTCGGGGGCGATACCCTGGCGACGGCGGACTACAGCGCCTTGCTGGTGGACCTCGGCGCTCACAACCTCAATGTCGGTGTCACCTTCGATGGCGGTTTCAGCGGATACAGCCTGGGCGCGCCCTCGCTGGCGCGCAACTCCACCCTGATCGCGGGCAGGGGCTGGACCATCACCGATGGCGGACCGGTGTCGTCGACGCCGGCGATGGTCCTGGACATCAAGACTGACAATCCCGGCAGTTCCAGCTCGACCCAGTTCACCCTGCCGCTTCACGCGGGCGAGACCTACAACTTCACCATCGCTTGGGGTGACGGCGCGACCCAGACCGTCACTAACTCAGCCAGCCCCACGCACACCTATGCCAGCGCCGGAGCCTATGAAGTGGGCATCACCGAGAACGTGACCGGCGGATGCCCGCACCTCTTTTTCAACAACACCGGTGATCGGCTCAAGGCGCTGCGGCTGATGCACTGGGGCACCGGGACCTGGCACCGCTTCGATGGCGCATTCGCTGGCTGCAGCAATCTGACCATCTTGGCGCTCGACCAGGCGACCGCCCTGACCGGAGGTGCGACCACCTTCAAGGCCGCCTTCGCGAATTGCCGCGCGTTGACCTCTTTCCCGTTCATCGACACCTCGGGAGCGACCGACTTCAACAGCGCCTGGTCGGGTTGCACCGGCCTGACCACCTTCCCGCTCCTGGTTACCTCGGCGGGCACCGATTTCAGTTCGGCCTGGGCCGGCTGCAACAGCCTGATCTCGTTCCCCGCCATGGACCTGAGCGGGATGACCGCCGGCGTCGGCTGCATGACCGGCGTCACCTTCAGCACCGACTCCTACAGCGCCCTGCTGGTCGACCTGGCGAACCGCAACACCCATACTGGTGTCCATTTCGACGGCGGTTACTGCACCTATGCCACCGGCGCGCCGACCGCTGCGCGCAATACCACCCTGATCGCCGAACGGGGCTGGACCATCACCGATGGCGGGCCCAGCAAATGGCAGTCGGCTACCACCGCGCCGGCGGGCATCGGCACCATGCTGCTCCTCACCGATGGCACGGTGATGGCCGCCGGGAATGGGGACAACAACTGGTACCGACTCACCCCCGATGCCACCGGCAGCTACGTGCACGGATCCTGGTCCACCCTTGCGCCCATGCACGACACCCGGCTGTACTTCGCCTCCACCGTCCTGCTTGATGGTCGAGTTTTCGTCGGCGGCGGCGAATACGGCAGCGGCACCAGCAGCGTCGAAGTCTACGATCCGCTCGCCAACAGCTGGACCGTGATCACGAGCTGGAACGGCGGAGACATCGGCGATTCGACCGCGGTCACCCTCGACGACGGACGGGTATTGCTCTTCCCGCGCTTCTCCACCGGCGGCACTATATGGGACCCGGTGAACGACACCTGGACCGACACCGCGACCAAGCTCTACGTCGGGAATAACGACGAGGAGGGAGTCGTCCGCCTCCCGGACGGCTCGTTCATCATCCCGTCGGTCCCGAATAAGCCGCTGTCCCAGCGTTACTTCCCGCAAAGCGACCAGTGGCTGGATGCCGGCTCCATCCCCCTGCAATTGGTCGACAGCATGAGCGAACTCGGCGCCGGCCTGCGACTCTATGACGGTCGGGTGATGTTCATCGGCGCGACCGGGAACACCGACTTCTATACCCCCGGTAGTCCGGGATCGTGGGCTGGCGGCTCGCCCTTGCCCGACAGATCGCAGGCTGACGACGCTCCCGCGGCGATGCTGCCGAGCGGTAGCATTCTGCTGATGGGGGACCAGGGACATGGCTTCAGCGCGCCGACGCGCATGTACGAATACGATCCGGGCGGTAACAGCTATGCGACGGTGGCGGCGCCGAGCGAATTCGACAACGGCAACTCCTCCTACGTTGGGCGCATGCTGGTGCTCCCGACCGGTCAGATCCTCTTCTCCAACGGTAACGTGACGGTATCCGCCTATGCGCCCGCCGGCAGCCCGTCGTCGACGTGGCAGCCGACCATCACCGCCATCGTCGGCGGCTCCAGCGCCCCGGCGCGCCTGACCGGCACCCAGCTCAACGGCCTTGGCGATGGCGCGGCCTATGGCGACGATGCGCAAATGGCATCGAATTATCCGATCGTACGCCTGGATGATGGCGCGGGCACCATCCGCTACGCGCGCACCTCCAATTTCTCCACCAGGGCGATCGCTACCGGCAGCACTCCGGTAGGTGCCGACATATCGCTCGCCGGCATCCCGGACGGCACCTACACTCTCACTGCGGTCGCCAACGGCATCCCCTCCGCGGGCGTCGCGGTGAAGGTGACCGCCACCGTGCTGCGCACGGTGCCGACGGTGACGTGGGCGACACCAGCCGCGATCACCTATGGCACGCTTCTTTCGGCGACCCAGCTGGATGCCGTCGCCAGCGTCCCGGGGACCTTTGCCTATACCCCCGTCCTGGGCACCATCCTCGGCTCCGGATCGAATACGCTGATGACGGTCTTCACGCCCACCGATGCGGTGCATAATAGCACCGCCTCTGCGTCGGTGGCGCTGACGGTGAACCAGGTGTCGCTGCTGGTGACCGCCAACGCCGGATCACGTCTTTTCGGCGCCGCCAATCCGACCTTCACTGGCACGCTCACCGGGGTGGTGGCGGGCGACACCATCACCGCGACGTATGCCAGCAGCGCTACCCTGACCACCCCGGTCGGCAGCTATGGCCCGGCCACGGCTCAGACGATCACCCCGACCCTGCATGACCCTGGCGTGCGCCTCGCCAATTACGTCGTGACCACGACCAAGGGCACGCTCACCATCATCCGGGCGGCCTTGACCATCACCGCGGTGGATGCATCCATGGTTTCCGGTCAGCCGGTGCCGACGTTGACCGCCACCGCCGTCGGGCTGGTGCCGCCGGGCACTCTGGCGAGCCTGGATGTCCCACCCACCATCACCACCACCGCCACCAGCGCTAGCCCAGCCGGGACCTATCCGATCGTGGTGGCATCGGCGTCCGATCACGACTACACCATCACCATGGTCAACGGCACCTTGACCGTCACGGCCACGAGCGGCCAGGGTGGCGGTGGTGGTGGCGGTGGCAAGTGCGGCCTGGGCTCCGGGATCGCTGCCATGCTGCTGGCGATGTGCGTGGCGCTGATCTCGCTGCGCGCGCGACGCCACGGCGAAGACCTGGAATAAGCCAGCGCGCGCCGCGTGGTGCCGTACCCGGATGTACATGTCCCAGCGCCGACCGCGGGCCCTGGGCGCATGCGCGGAAGCTTCTGAGGCGGTCAGCTGGCCGCAGCGCACCCCGCGCCAAACCGCGTGACGCCAGGGCGCCGCATCGGGGTGGTCAGGGTGTCAGCCCGAGCGTTTTGCGTGCGCTCACGATGCCACCGAGGTTCTCGGCGTTGACGTAGCCCTTGTCCTTGAGCGCGGTCAGCGCCATGCCGGCACGTCCGCCGCTCTGGCAGTAGAGCCCGATGCGCGCATTCTTGTCGGTGGTCACTTCGGTGATGCGCGCCGCGATCTGGTCGTAAGGGATGTGCACCGCGCCATCGATGTGCCCGCCATCCCATTCCGCCTGCGAGCGCACATCGACAACGATGCGCCCCTGAATGGTGGTGGGTTCCACCGCGGTGACCGCGCTGGCGCCGCGCGCCGCGACCAGCAGCAGGAGGAGGAGCGTGACGAGCGTTTTCATGGTCTGCTGGCGCATGATGAGCGTGTCCCCGGCGCTGTCGACCGCCAAAGCCACGACCGTGAACTAGGGTTCTTTCTCCGCGGTCCCACGGCGGTGGGTGCCGCGACCGCTGCCGACCTCGGCCAGGGCGTGGATCCCAACGGCGGTCGCCACCAGGGGACGGAGTACGGCGGCGGCCAACGCTACCTCATAGGCGGGGCTATGCCCCCGCGGGCCTGGAAGCGCTCGGCGCCTTGCCGGTAGCACGCTCGGGGACGGCGATGAGCATAAATAGCCACGCGTGTCATCGTCCCTTGATGTGGATATCAGTAAGGTCGTTAGCTCAGGCGTCGGGAGCCGTATACTGGGCACAACCACGACAGTATCACGTGATACTAACGAGGAACCCATGCACGACACCGCCCTCTCCCGTCCGGTAACCACCAAGGATCTCGCGCGCCGGCTCTCGGTCTCGCGCGCCACCGTATCCATCGTCCTCAATGGCCGCGCGCAGCAGCGCAACATCACCCCGGAGACCACCCAGCGCGTGCTCGAGGCGGCGCGCGAACTCGGGTACGTTCCCAATCAGGCCGCGCGCACCCTGCGCCGGCAGCGCAGCGGGGTGATCGGCGTGGTGCTGGCGGACTTCTCGATGGACTGGGCGGAGCGGGTAATGTCCGGTCTGCTCGCGGTGTTCGACCCCGGCGGCTTCACCCCCTTCGTCGCCACCCACCGCTTCGATCCCGCGCGCCAGCGCAAGGAGCTGATGGCAGCTCTTCAGCGCCATGACGAGGGCGTGATCTGCCAGCCGCTGCCTGGGCAGGAGGAATGCTACCGCGAATTCCAGCGAAGTGGCGTGCCCCTGGTGTTCCTCGGCGATGAACCCGCCGGCCTGCACGAGGTCAGCAGCGTATGCTGGGACGCCGGCGCGGCCGCACGCATGGCGGTGGAGCATCTCGTCGCCAATGGTCGTCGGCGCATCGGCCACATCGGCTTCACCTATCCCCTACGCTTCAGTCAGGCGCGCGTCGCCGCCTACCAGGCGGTGCTGCAGGAGGCCGGCCTGCCGCTGGAGGATCGCTGGTCGAACACCCTGCCTGCCAGCCTGGGCGCCCCAGGCATCGTCGCCGCCGCGCTCGCGCGCAGCTTCGCCCCCGGCTTCGCGCACCCCGATGCGCTGTTCGTGCTCAACGACCACCTTGCGCTCACCGCGCTCGAAGCGCTCGAGCGCCGCGGCCTGCGTGTGCCGGATGACGTCGCCCTCATCGGCATGGGCGACCTGCCCTTCACCGGCCAGCGCGGCATCGGCCTGTCGACCGTACGCGAGCCCTGCGAGGAGCTCGGGCGCGGCGCCGCCGAGACCATACTCGAACTGGTCGGTGCGCCGATGCGCGCGCCGATCAACTGCCTGATCTCGTGCACCGAGCTGCTGGCACGCCGCACCAGCGTCGCCACCACGCAGCCGGCAGGGCCCATCGGCGGCTGATCTGGACCGGGCCTGAGACGGGGTCCGGCTGCGAAGGTAAGATCAGTCGCCGCGCTTGCGCAGGAGCTCGTAGAGCTGGGCCCACAAGTGGTGCTTCCCGGCCAGCTCGGTCAGCACGCTGTCTGCGGGCGAGACGCATTGCACGTGTTCGAGCCGCCAGGGGCCATCCTGGTCGCCCAGCACGATCTCGGAACTCGCCTGGTGACCGTCGCCGAGCAGGACGATGGCGAGGTGGTCACCGCGCAGCGCGCCATGGCAGAAGCGCAGCGGCGGGGTGCCCTCGCCACCGGTGAAGGGCGAGGGGTGGATGTCGGCAGAGTCGGGGTTGCACCAGAGACCGCGAAGCTCGGCATCGCTGCTGGGCTGTCCATATAGGCGGTTGGCATGACAAAGCGCGAGCAGCACGGGATCACCGCCCGCGCCGGTTTCGCCAGCGAGTGGCAGGGGCGGCACCTGGGCGGTGAAGCGGACCGCCAGCGCCAGATCCCCCAGGCGGAGATCCGGGGGCTGGATCAGCTGGGCATGGACGTTGGGCGTGGCCAGGATGCGGAACAGCGACATGCGGGAGAGTTCGCCCTCATTGAGCTCGCCATGGGCATCGCGGGCGCGTCCACCGCCGCTGGAGAAGACCGTGGGCAGGTCGGTGATTGCGGTCTGGTTGCTGATGCGCCAGCCATGGTCGTGCTGCCTAAGGGTGGCGGACCAGGAGAATTTCGTCGCCTCGGTGCGATCCGTGATGCGGTAGGAGATGCGCAAGCCATCGGGATGGAATTGGCCGTCGATGAGCGCGACCGAGGCATGAGCGGGATCATCGAGTCCGCCCTCGGCGGAGAGCTGGTCGACGAGCTTGCGTCCTTCCCGCTCCTGGGATTCCTCTTCATAGCAGGCGAGCACGGCCTTGGGATCATGCGCGAGGCGTGCAATCAGGCTGCGTGCGAGCACCACCTCGGGTGGAACCTCGTCCAGCGGGCGTCCCTGGTAGTCGGTGACGATGGTCCGGCAGTCATAGGGAGTGGCATAGGTAAAGGTGCTGGTGCGCAGGGCGATGGTGCAGACGCCGGCCTGGATCAGGACCTTGGCGAAGCCGGCATCGATGCGCTTGGCGAAGGGATCGTCCGCGGCGCTTGCGCTCAGGGCTCCCTCGGCGAGGGCGATCAGCACCAGCACCAGCGCCGCTATGCGCAGCGGGCGTCGGCAGCCATTCGGAGCGGGGCCTGGCATGGAGGCAGCGATCCTAGCCGAGGAAGGTCGAAGTCCATCGCCGGCAGGGTGGCCTGCAGCGCGTGTCCGCTGCGGCGGTGCTGGGCGCGTCTCATTTGGTGCCGGACTTCTTCATCAGCTCCTCGAAGCGCGGACGCAGCTGGCTCCAGCCCGGATCGATGACCCCGCCGGTCAGCCACACGTTCCCGAAACTCGCACTCAGATCGACGCCACCGGTGCGCAGGCTCACCCCCCAGCGCGGCTTGGCGAAGGCGGGCAGGCGAGCATAGGTGGCATGCTGGTCGTCGGTCCAGGCCAGGGCCTCGTCGTCGGCGATCTCCAGGGTCATGGTGGTGGCGACCGCGCCGTCGAAATGCTGGGCGCAGCGCGCCAGCCACACGGTCTCCTCCGCCGGCATCACGGTCTTGTCGGACATGCTGGCGAAGGCGAAGCCGCTCGGGTTGATATCGAGCAGGAAGGTCACCCGCTGCGCGCTGCCGTTGACCCCCTGGCCCATCACGCTGATGCCCTTGGCGTCGCCGAGGCGGAAGTCGAAGCGCATCACCATCGCTGTGGGCAGGGTGGTCTCGTTGATGAACAGCACCGAACTGTGGTGGCTCTCGGCGAGTTCGTGGCCGGTGAGCCAGCCGTCGACCACCGCCCAGGCGCCGAGCGCGGGATTCCACTGCGGCTTGGGCGGCAAGCCCTTGGCGAAATCCTCTTTGCAGATCCAGGAGCTTTCGTGCACCATATGCGCTTGCGGTCCAGGAGGTATGGACGGCTTCTTCTTCTTGACCCCGGCGGCGGCAGTGGCGACCGGAGGCGCGAACAGGCCATCGCTGCCGTCGGCGGTGGCGGCGGCGGCGCGACTGCCGGTAGCGGTGCTCAGCAGGAAAGCGGCAAGGAGGACGGCGGCGGCGTAGGCGTGCAGGCGGGCGGTCATGGCAGGTTCCAGGACGAAGGATGGAGACGGACCGGCGGTCCGCTCAGTTCAGCTCAGGTCGGGCAGCATCTTGGTGCCGTCGCCGAAAGTGTCGGTGGGGGCGCCGACGCGTACGAGCAGGGCGAGCAAGAGGTCGGAGAAGTTGCCGCTGCACTGCTTGACGTAGCGGCCTGAGCGCACGGTGCCGCCGCCGGTGCCGGCGATGATGGTGGGCAGGCGGTCTGGGCTGTGCGAGAAGCCGTCGCCCAGGCCGGAGCCGTAGACCACCAGGCAATTGTCGAGCAGGGTGCCGCGGCCCTCGGCCACGCCCTTGAGGCGGGCGACGAAGTAGGCGAACAGCTCGCAGTGGAAGCGGTCGATCTTCGCCAGCTTTGCCAGATAGTCGGGCTTGTCGAAGTGGTGCGACAGCTGGTGGTGGCCCTCGGGGATGCCGAGCTCGGTGTAGCTGCGCGAGACGAACATGTTGGCGACCAGGAAGGTGGCGATGCGCGTGGTGTCGGTCTGGAAGGCGAGGGTGAGGAGGTCGAACATCAGCTTGACGTGCTCGGCGAAGTCCTTCGGCACCGCCGCCGAGACTGCGACCTCGATCGGCGGCGAGGTCTTGTAGGCGCGCTGGGCCTGCTTGTCGCCGGTGCGCTCGGCGGACTGGCGCTCGATCGCTTGAATGCGCTTCTCTAGCTCGCGCATGCCGTCGAGGTACTCATCGAGCTTGCGCTGGTCGTTGCCGCTGAGGCGGTCGCGGAGCGTGCGCGAGTCACTGAGCACGATGTCGAGCATGCTCTGATCAAGCGACGGCGCTTCGGCCTGCTCCGCGCCGGGCTTGGCGAACTGCCCGGCATCGATGACCGGGCCGCCGCGACGCGCCGGCTTGGCGCGGCGCGAAGAGAACAGGCGGTCGAACACTGCGCGCGGATTGATCTCGCGCGGCAAGGGCTGGGTCGGCGCGCGCCAGGAGATGTTGAAGTAGGCGCAGCTGTAGCCCTTGGTGCAATCGCCCGCCGAGTTGGTGGCTGCGGTCCCCAGTTCGAGCGAGGGCAGCGCGGTGTACTGGCCGATGCGGCTGGCGGCGTACTGGTCGGCGGAGATGCCGGACTCGAGCGCATCGCGTTTGATGCGCGTGCCGGTCAGCCAGGTGCCGGCTTCGCGCGCATGGGTGCCGTCGGCATCGCCCTTGGCGTTGGCGTGGTTGAGGCGGTCAAGGATGAGCAGCTCGCCGAGGTGGGGGCGCAGCGGTTCGAGCGAGGACGGCAGGCCGGCGCTCTGGCTGACGGTGCCGTCCTTCGGCCACCATTCGGCGGCGTTGACCCCATGCGGGACATTGACGAAGCACAGCCGTATCGGCGGCTTGGCCGGGTTGCCGCGCGGCGGGTCCGCCCAGCCCATGGTCTCGAGCAGGGGCAGGGCGAGTGCGGCGCCGGCGCCGCGGAGCAGGGTGCGGCGTGGAATCAGCCAGGAGCGCGTCATGCCAGGTCCTTGCGCACGGCGTCAGCGCGCCGCACGGCAGTAGAGGAAGGGATAGCTGCGGCAGATCTCGATGATCATGCGGTCGAGTCGGAAGCCGTCCTTGGCCACCGCAGCGCAGACCGTGTCCAGTACCTGCTCGTCGCCGTCGCCGACTTTGCGTCCGAGGGCATAGGTGAGCAGCTTGGCGGCCAGCAGGCGCACAAAATCGCCCTTTCGCTCCATCAGCAGGCGCTTGAGCTGGGCCGGGCCATCGAAACGGCGGTGGCCGGGGAGCTCGCCCGCCGCATCGATCGCGCCGCCCTCGTCGCGCTCGCGCCAGCGCCCGATGGCGTCAAAATTCTGCAGGCCGAAGCCGATCGCATCCATGGTGCGGTGGCAGGAGGCGCAGTCGGGGTCGCTGCGGTGGCGCTCGAGCAGCTGGCGCAGCGACAGGTTCGCGCCGCCGGACTTCCTGCGCTGCTCGTCCAACGGCGGGACCATCGCTGGTGGCGACGGGGGGGGGTCGCCGAGCAGTTCCTCGAGCACCCACTTGCCGCGCTTGACCGGGCTGGTGCTGGTGCTGTGGGAGGTGACCGTGAGCAGCGCCCCCAGCCCGAGCACGCCGCCGCGGTTGTGGTCGACGAGGGCGACCTTGCGCAGCTGCGGACCGCTGATCCCGGCGATGCCGTAGAATTTGGCCAGGCGCTCGTTGAGGAAGGTCCAGTCGCCATCGATGAAGTCGAGCACGCTGCCGCGCTCCTTGAGCACGCAGGCGAACATCATCGCGCCTTCGTCGTAGAGCGCCTGCTGCAGCTCCTTGGTGAAATCCGGGAACAGTTTGGGATCGGGCGTGGCCTCGAGGATCTTGCGTAGCAGCAGCCACTGTCCGGCGAAGTTGTCGACCAGCGCATGCGCGCGCGCATCAAGGAGCATGCGCACCACCTGCTGCTCGATCACCGCCGGCTCGCGCAGGGTGCCGTCGCGCGCGCGTGCGAACAGCTCGTCGTCGGGCATGGTCGACCACAGGAAATAGGACAGCCGGCTGGCGAGGTCGTAGGCGCCGACGCTCTGCACCCCGTCGGGCCCGGCGGGCAGCTCGTCCTCGATGCGGAAGCAGAACTCCGGCGAGATCAGCGCCGCCTTGATCATCAGCTTGATCGCTTCGCTGTAGACCTCGCCTTGCCCGTCGGCGAGGTCGAAAACCTTGAGCAGGCGCGCGAGCTGGGCGGGGGTGGGCGGTTTGCGGAAGGCGCGCGCGGCGAAGCGCTCGGCCACCTGGCGCGCGGCCTCGTGCGGGGAGAGCTCCTTGCCCGGCACCGCCACCACCAGCCGGCGGTGGAGCTCGGTCGGGGTGGCCGCCGGCGGGCCGATCACCTCGACGCCATCGATGATCGCGGTGCGCACGCGCGCGCGCGCGGGCTTGGCCGCCTCCTTGCCTGGGTCCTTGGGCTTGGCCGACACCGTTGCGGGTCCTTTGCCGGTATCGCCGCCGTCATCGTCGAGCGGCTCGCTGTAGGGGTTGAGGAAGATCACCGCCAGGCGGTGGGTGCCCGCTGCCAGGGCGGTGGTGCAGCTATAGACCGTGGGATACCTGGCGCCGGCGAGCACGGTGATCTCATTGACCACTTGGCTATCGACCTTCACCGCCAAGCGCACCGGCTCCTTGCCGGCCTGCTCGGCACCGGCGCGCACGCGGATCTGGAATTTGCCGTCCTTGGGCGCGGAGACCGCGGTACTGAGTTCGCCCGGTGTGGTGAGGATGCGCAGGCGCGGATTGCGCGGCTCTTTGTCTTTATTGTCTTTATTGTCCTTGCCGTCCTTGGCCTCGCTCCTGCCCGCGCTGTGCGGCTCAGGCAGCGGGAGCGGGCGCCCAGGGGAACTGGCGCCGTCGATCACCGCCGACATCTCGCTCGCCGCGAGAGCGAGATGGAGCTGGTCGTCGACGATCACTTTGTCGAGCACGGCATCGGCGGCGAGCAGGTACTTCTCCATCAGCAGCGGCGAGAGCGAGAGCACCTCCGCGTTATTGTCGAAGCCATTGCCGACGTCGTCCGCGGGCAGCTCGCTGGCGGCATCGCCGTCGATGCCGAGGAGGTCGTGGATGGTGCGGGAGTACTCGCTGCGGTTCAGCCGGTGCAGCGTGACGCGACCGGGATCGGGGGGGTCGAGGCGGCGCAGCGCGGCGATCCAAGCCACCAGGCCCTGGCGCTCGTCCGCGCTCGGCTGCCGTTCCTGGTCGGGCGGCATGGTGCCGTGGCGCAGTTCGACCAGCACGCGATGCCACACCGGGCGCGCGCCTACCGCGGCGGCGCCGCTGCGGTAGGGCTTGAGGTCGAGATCGCCCTTGGTCTTGTCGCCGCCATGGCAGCGCACGCAGTAGGTGGCGAGCAGGGGGCGGATGCTCTGTTCGTAGGAGGCTTCGACGAGCTGGGCGGGCTGGGCCGGCGCGGCGGGCGGGCTGAGGCGTGCGGCCTCGCCCGCCCCCGCCGCCCGCAACGCGAGCAGCAGGCTGGCCACGACCACCCAGCAGGCGGCCGGAGGCATCATGGACGTCGTAAAACCATGCCCAAGAATGCCGCGACGGGGCGTCCGCATGTCCGCTCTGGATGGCGCCATCGAATAGCATGAAAGTGACGAGATTATTGGAAAACGTGTAGCGCTACACGGAGAAATGCCTGACTTTGGCGCATGCGACCTGGATGAAAGGAATCGCCGCGGGTGGTGCGCACCGGCGTGGGGAGCCGGTAGCGCCGTTCGCCGCTGCTGGGCTCGCCCCCGGCGCGCGGACAGCGCCCAGCGTCCGTGTGCGGCCTGCCGCCCGCCGCGGTGCCCGCGCCATGCTCGCGTCATGTAGGGGTGCTAGACAGCGGTTGCCGGGCCGGGTCGACGGCCCACCGACCAGCTGGTAAAGGCGAACGAATACCGCCCACTCATCATCGCTTACGCAACGGCGCGGCGGTCCGCCTCGGCGACGTCGCCACCGTCTCGGACGGGGTCGAGGATGTGCGCAACACCGGGCTGGTCGACGGCAAGCCCTCGATCCTGCTGATCATCTACCACCAGCCGGGGGCGAACGTCATCGAGACCGCCGACCGCATCCGCGATGCGATGGGCGTGCGGCAGGAGGAGGTCCCCGCCGGCATCGACCTTTCGGTGGCGCTCGACCGCACCACCACCATCCGCACTTCGGTGCACGACGTACAGATCACCCTGCGCATCTCGTTGGTGCTGGCGGTGCTGGTGGTGTTCACCTTCCTGCGCGACTTGCGCACCACCTTGATCCCGAGCATCGCGGTGCCGGTGTCGCTGATCGGCACCTTCGGAGTGATGTGCCTGATCGGCCATTCGATCGACAACCTCTCGCTAATGGCGCTCACCATCGCCACCGGCTTCGTGGTCGACGACGCCATCGTGGTGCTGGAAAATGTCACCCGCCACCTCGAGCGTGGCGAGGGACCCTTCGAGGCGGCACTCAACCTAAACGCCGCGATAGCCGCATCGGATCCCGCAAGGTACCTGTGTCGATTTGACTTACGCTAAACTCATCGGGAACCAGTGGGTGATCCCTGCGGTGA
>JAYVMM010000229.1:0-4045 GCA_043758975.1 Planctomycetota bacterium
GCGCCGCCGGCGGCGCGCGCACGCCCCAGCTTCGGCCTGCAGCAGACCATGGTCCAGGCGCAGCAGCCCGAGCCGGCGCCGCGTCCGGCCACGGTGGTCAACCGCGGCATGCCGATGCTGGTGCCGCAGACCGTCGACGACGTGCTCAAGCTTGCCGCCGGCAACGAGAAGTACTCCGATTCGAGCGAGATCGGGCGCGGCGGCATGGGCGTCATCCTCAAGCTCAATGACAACGCGGTGCGCCGCGAGGTCGCGATGAAGGTGATGCGCCACGACACCAATGCGATGCAGCGCGCGCGCTTCCTCGAGGAGGCGCAGGTCACCGGCCAGCTCGAGCATCCCAACATCGTGCCCATCCACGAGATCGGGGTGGATCCGCGCGGGCGCATCTTCTTCACCATGAAGCTGGTCAAGGGCCGCAGCCTGGCCAACCTGCTCGATGAGCTGCGTAAGGATCCCGGGCGTAGCGACCGCGAGCATTCGCTCGGCCATCTCCTCTCGGTTTTCCTCTCGATCTGCAACGCCATGGCCTTCGCGCACAGCCGCGGGGTGGTGCACCGCGACCTCAAGCCGGCGAACATCATGCTTGGCGACTACGGCGAGGTGATGGTGATGGACTGGGGACTGGCGCGGGTGGGCACCGCGCGCCGCGCTCCCGGCGAGGAGGAGGGCGGGGCCGAGGCCCAACCCGAGGCGCAGAGCGGGGCCGAGATCGAGGAGACCATCTCGAGCTTCCGCAACGACTCCGAGGCCGAACGCACCATCGAAGGGGTCATCGCCGGCACTCCGGTGTACATGTCGCCGGAGCAGGCGCGCGGCAACATCGCCAGCATCGATGCGCGCAGCGACGTCTACTCGCTCGGCGCCATCCTCTACGAGCTGCTCACCCTCCAGCAGCCGGTGCGCGGCAAAGATGTCGAGGACATCCTCAAGAAGGTGCGCGCGGGGGCGATCCGCCCGCTCGAGAAGGCCGCCGGCCGGCGCCACGTGCCCAAGGAGCTCGGTGCGATCACCATGAAGGCGCTGGCCAAGGCCCAGAAGGGCCGCTACCAGACCGTCGAGGCGCTGATCAGCGACATCGAGCACTACCGCGAAGGCCGCGCGGTGAGCGCCAAGGAGGACGCGCCCTGGGAGACCCTGGTCAAGCTGGTCAAGCGCAACCGCGCGGCGAGCGCCATCCTGGGCGGCGCCGTGGCCCTGCTGGTGGTGGTGGTGAGCATCGCCTTCTCGGCCAACCTCAAGGAGCGCACCAAGGCCGAAGCGGCGCTCGCCGAGGTCAGGCTGGCAGAGCGTGCGCGCAACGAGCTGATGGCAAAGGATGCGCCCTTGTGCCTGGGCAGCGCGCGCAACCTGATCCGCAACCGCGATTTCGCCGACGCCAAGGTCTCGGTCGACCAGGCCATCGCCAACGACCCCGAGCTGATCGAGGCCTACAAGCTGCGCGCCGAACTGCTGATCCAGGAGAAGAGCTTCGCCGAGGCGGCCAAGGTGCTCGAGTTCTACCTCGGCAAGCACCAGGACAAGGGCGCCGCCGAGCTACTCGCACTCTGCCGGCAGGCCAAGGGCACCAGCTCGCTGACCGACCGCGCCTTCGTCGAGGTCTTCCGCCTGCAGGGCGAGAGCGACTTCGCGCACGCGATGTCGAAGGACACCGACAGCTTGCTGCAAGTCTACCGCTCGGACATCGATAAGGCCTGGCCGGGGGCGAGCATCGGCCTGACCCCGGAGAGCGACGGCACCCACCGCTTCATCCTCACCAACCGCGTCCTCGGCGATCTCGCACCGCTGCGCGAGGTGCCCCTCAGCAGCCTCGACCTCACCGGCTGCCAGTTCCTCGACCTCCAGCCGCTCGCGCATCAGCCGCTGACCTCGCTCAAGCTCGGCGACACCCATGTGCGCGACCTCAGCACGCTCAAGGGCATGCCGCTCACCCAGCTGGTGCTCAGTAACACCGATGCCACCAGCATCGACGTGCTCAGCGGCATGCCGCTCATCAGCTTGGATCTCAGCGGCATGCCGATCCGCGACCTCAGCCCGCTCAAAGGCATGGCGCTGACCTCGCTCGACCTCTCCGGCACCAAGGTCGAGGACTTCTCGGCCTTGAAGGGCATGCCGCTCACCGAGCTGAGCCTGAGCAACCTGCCGCTCTCCGATCTCGGCATCATCAAGGGCCTCAAGCTCACCCGCCTGGCGCTCAACCATACCGGTGTCTCCGACCTCACTCCCCTGAAGGGCATGCCGCTCACCGAGCTGAGCCTGAGCGACGCCAAGATCTTCGACCTCTCCCCGCTCCAGGGCATGCCCCTGACCCACCTCTTCATCGACTCGACGCCGATCGCCGACCTCAGCTCGCTGCTTGGCCTGCCGCTGATCGAGCTCGACATCAGCTCGACCAAGGTCACCCACCTCGCCGCCCTCGCCGGCATGCCGCTCACCCGCCTGCGCCTCAACCGCACCAGCGTGCACGACCTCTCGCCGCTGAAGTCCATGAAACTGACCCTGCTCCACTGCGACCGTGTGCCGATCGCCGACCTGGTGCCGCTGCGCGGCATGCCGCTGACCTGGCTGGTGCTCAGCGGCACTGAGGTCGGCGACCTCACCGCGCTGCGCGACATGCCGCTCGAGACCCTGGTGCTGCCGCACGCGCCGCCGCTGCGCGGGCAGGCGGCGCTCTCCACCCTCTCCGCCTTGCACGAGATCGACGTCGACCGCGACGGCCACACCACGCCCGCGGTGTTCTTCAAGACCTACGGCATCGAGCCGCCCAAGCCGCGCTGAACTGCGGTCGCGCTTGCGGCGGCGGGGGCGCCACTACAACCGCCACCATGGCCGCCCCCTGCCGATGACCGAGGTCCGCCGCTTCAACGGCCTGATCGGCCCCGCCAACCTGCTCGGCCTGGTGCGCAACACCGCCCCCTTCCTGTTCGGCTCGCCGCCGGTGCAGCCGGTGCAGTCGGTGCCAACAGCGCCGGTGGGCAGCTCCGTCACCACCCTGCACGCGCTCGCCGACCATGCGCTCGGCTGGCAGCGCATCATCGCCGCCGGCGCGGCCTTCGCTCCCGGGGAGGAGCCCACCGCGGGCGAGCGGGTGGACTACTACGCGCTTTGCCTGGCCTGCCACTTCGCCACCGTGGCGACCTTCATCCCCACCGACGTCGACGCCAAGATCCGCGGCGTGCTATGGGACGCGCGCGAGGAGCGCGGAGCGCTGCGCGCGATGGCCGAGGTCGCGCTGGCGGCGCAGCGCTGGGACCTCGCGCCGGTCTCGGCCCGCCTGATCGACTGCGGTGCGCTCGGTATCGTCAGCGGCCACAACGGCGAATGGCTGGGCACCGCCTGCGGCGCGCTCGGCTGCTTCCTCGCCACCGGCGACGGCGACTACGCCGAGCGGCTGTATGCCGCCATCGTCGCCGAGGTCGAACGCGGGGCAGCGGCGCTGCGCGCAGCGCTGCGCACCAAGGACCAGGAGCTCGCGGTGCTGCGCCTGGCCGGGGTGCTGACGCACAATGCCGGCGACATCGACCAGGGCCTGAGCTTCTGGCGCAGCGACCTGCAGAGCCATCCCCATTTCCGCGCCCTCGCCCGCCTGGCGCACGAGAACCTCGACGCCTTCGCCGGCACCTACCAGGTCGCCGCCCTGCTCTACAAGCAGCTGCTCGCGGCGGAGGGCCACCGCAACTATCCACTGCGCGCCGTCAAGGCGCTGCGCGTCAGCCGCGACCTGCTGCTGCCGATCAGCCCGCTGCTCGACCACTGGGGCGAGACCATCGCCGTCCACCCCGCGCTCGACCATGAGGGACGCGCCGAAGTGGTGGCGGCGCTGCTCTCCGGCTGCAAGAAGATTCCCGGCCAGGTCGGCTACTACCGTGCGCTGTGCGGCATCGACCAAGCCCTTGGCGGCCTCGAGCAGCTCGCCAAGCGCCTGCCCGGCGGGGTGCGCGTGCTGCTGAAGGACGGCGAGCTGCGCCGCGCGCTCGCGCTCCGCCAGGGCTCCTTCGAATCGACGCTGCGCAAACGCACCGCCGCCCTGCTCGTCGAGGCGCGC
>JAYVMM010000230.1:0-2513 GCA_043758975.1 Planctomycetota bacterium
AGCAGCTGACCAGCGAGCGGTCGTGGTTGGAGCGGCCCAAGTCGAATGTGCACATCGACGCTAAGGAACTGTCGCTGGCAGCCACGGTCAAGACCAACCGCGGCCAATGGCTGTCGGCCATGTACGAGCTGATCGCGCTAGCCTTGCAGACCGATACCACGCGGGTGGTGAGCTTCCTGACCTGTAGCGAAGGTTTCACCTCGACCGGATGGCCGGAGTACGATATCCCCCTGACTCACACCCTGCAGCATCACAATGGCAATGAGAAGCTCCTCGCGCAGTTGGCACAGGTCGATCGCCGGCAGAGCGAGCTCTTCGCCGCATTCCTCACCCGCCTGCAGGGCATCCATGATGGATCAGGTTCGCTGCTGGACCGTTCGGTGATCATCTATGGCACTGGGATGAACAATGGCGATGGTTTCAAGAACGGAAAGGGACCACACGGGACGCGCAAGTTGGCGACCATCCTCGCGGGAGGGCAGGCTCTCGGTCTCAAGCATGGCCAACACCTCCTGTTCCCGGACGACCGCACCCCCCTGGCCAACCTCTGGGTGAGCGCCTTGGATTCCTGCGACGTCCATGTTCAGCGCTTCGTCGATGGCATTGCGCCATTGGCGGGACTGATTTGAGCTGGAAAAGGAGAAGGGCCGTCGCTGCCTCCCGAGAAGATTGTCAACCCCCGTGCCCGGAATGACGGCAATCTTCGTCTTCGCCCGTAGGAACTGCCCCCTTCAAGAAAAGCAACTTCGGATATGCGGGAATGCTGCCGGCTCGAAGCTGGAGAAGGCCTACCGGGAATTGGCGGCAAATCGCAGCGCCGCACATCGCGCGGTCACCTCCGCCCCTGAGATGCGCGAGCTCACCCCCATTCTCGCCCATGCGGCACCGATCCGCTTGCAGACCTATCCCATGGCCGTCGTCGTCGCATAAAAATACGAGAACCTACTCGCGCGTCAGCTGACCAATACGCGGCTGAAGGACTACTATGACCTGGCCGCTCTCGCGCGCCTGCAGGCGATCCCGACTGTCGATATCGGCGCGGCGCTGCGGGCGACGTGCGCGCTGCGGGGTACGTTGATTACGCGCGAGCGACCCATCGCCCTCTTGGAGGACTACTGGAATCAGCCGGAAGCGCTCAGCTTTGGGGCCCGGCTCGATTCCAAAGGGTCCGCCTGGTCGTCAGCTGACCTTGCCGCAGGCCTGCGACGAGATTTGGGCCTGGATGGCGCCCATCGTCACCACCATCGAATGACCGTCGTGGCGATTAGTTAGCACTATGTCGTTCGGGCCCCGCTGATGGTGCTGCGTGGGCGGCATGTGGATCCCACTTGCGCACGGTGGACGCGCGGCGTCGAATGGCTGCCACATGCAGCCGCCCTGTGAACTTGAGCACCGACGCGGCGGCTGGTGCACACTGCACCCACCGCTCGCGCGCCGCCAGCATGCGCGCGCGCTGCTGCCGGCGCTACTGCTCGCCTGCCTCGGCGGCTTCCACTGTGCCGCCTGGGCGGAGGCATCAGCGCCGGGTGGGCCCGGAGCGCCTGCGGCCTGGCCCGCGGCGCCGGCGCCGCGCGCGGGCGATGAGCGCTTGGCCGCGGCGATCGCCAAGGTCGAGGAGGCTATGCATGTCCCTGCCCTGGGGGTGGCGGTGGTGCGCAGCACCGGCCTGCAGGCCGCCGCGGTGGTAGGCTGGCGCAAGCTCGGGCAGACGACCGCGGTCGAGCTGAACGACAGCTGGCATGTTGGCTCCGAGACCAAGGCGATGACCGCCACCCTGGCGGCGCGCCTGGTCGAACGCGGTAAGCTCACGTGGGACGCCACCCTCGGCGCGGTGGTGCCGCAGACGCCGGTCGCGTGGCGCGCCCTCACCCTCGACCAGCTGCTGATGCATCGCGCCGGACTACCGTGCGATGTCGCCTGGGAGCGCTGCGCCAGCCGCCCGGCGGTGCTCGAGCTGCTGGCGATGGAGCAGCCGCTCACCCCGCCCGGCTCCACCTACGCCTACAGCAACACCGGCTACGTGCTCGCCGGTCTGATGATCGAGCACGCTGGTGGAGCGAGCTGGGAGCGCGCCATCGCCGCCGAGCTGTGGCAGCCGCTCGGCATCACCGGCGCCGGCTTCGGCGGCATGGGCACGCCGGGCCAGATCGACCAGCCGTGGGGCCATTGGCAGGATGGCAGCCCGGTCGGCAACGGGCCGGCGGCGGACAACCCGCCGGTCATGGGCCCGGCGGGCACCGTGCACCTGCCGCTCGTCGACTGGGCGCGCTTCATCGCCGATCAGCTGGCTGGCGATGAGGGCAAGCCCGCCCTGCTCGAGGCCGCCTCCTACCGCCACCTCCACCAGCCGCCGCCCGGCGGTAGCTACGCCTGCGGCTGGGAGGTGGTGCATCGCGACTGGGCCAAGGGCACCGCCTACACCCACACCGGCACCAATAAGCGCTCCTTCGCGGTGGTGTGGATGGCGCCGGCCATCGATCTCGCGGTGCTGGTGTGCTGCAACCAGGGCGAAA
>JAYVMM010000231.1:0-5569 GCA_043758975.1 Planctomycetota bacterium
CAGGGCCTTGTCGGCCGCTCCTCCCTCCCTTAACTAACAATACAAATAATATATATAAGAATCTGCAATTACGGCAGTTATGGCACTAGGGTGGGAAAATTTCCGAATTCGGCGCTGACCCCACCAGTCGCTGCAGCGAGCTGACCGCGGAGGCACAGGGCCTTGAGCAGCGCAACGGGGACCTCGCCAGCGCCGTCACCGAGCTGACCACCGCGAGCCAGAAGGCCGCCGACGAGGCGCGTGCGCAGACCACGCGCGCCACCCAGGCCGAGGCGCAGCTGGCCTCAGCCGTGAGCCAGGTCGACGCCGCGCGCCGCGACTCCGCCCAGAAGGGGGCCGACCTGATGCGCCTGCGGGAAGAGCACGACGCCCTCCGCCAGACCACCGGGGCCCTCGCCGCCCAGCAGCAGCAACGCATCGATGCCCTCACCTGCGAGCTCGGCACCACCCAGGTGGACATCGCGCGCCTCCGCGAGCAGCTCGCGGCCGCCGCCAAGCGCGACGAGGAGCTCGGACCCATCGTGCGCGACTACGGCATCCTCCGCCGCCAGAACGAGGATCTCGCGCGCCGACTCGCCCTCCTGGGCACAGGCTTCCTCGCCCGGCTGCGCGCGCAGCCACCCGCCATCCGCAGCGCGACCCTCGATGACCTCCTGACGTCGCAGTTGCCCCTCCTGCCCGTGCACCGCGATATTGCGCCGCTCCTGCTGAATGTGGCGAGCCATGATTTGAGCCTGGAATCCTGGGAGCTGCAGGTGGACGGGTTGTCGGATACGGTCGCTGCCTTAACGGTACCCTTCCGATTTGCGTTTACTGTCACGCGAGCACCGACACCCACGGGTTCCACGAAACAACGCCGGTTCCTGGGAATGGCGGTGCTGTCCGTGGATGATGCGGGCCTGGTGACCGTCCAGCAGATCCAGGCGCAGTTCGAGGATCCTCGGACTTAACCGCGTCGTGACGTGGATGGCAACGATGCCCAGGGGCAGAGCGCGGGATATTGCCGATTTCCCGTCCGGGCCAATCCCATCTCGTGACGCCCGCTGCCAGGCCGCCTGGCCATGGCCCGTCGTCACAAGGTGGATCATCGACACATCACCGCTTCCTTTGCCGTAGGGGACGCTCACACTTGCGACCATGACCGGCGCCCACAGCATTGAGCAGCAGGAGATTGACCGTCAGGTGCAGGCGCTTCGTCAGCGGCAGCGTCGACTGGCCAAGCTGCCGATCCACAAGGCCAAGCGCGAATCGTTGAAATTCCTCATCAAGGCCGGGATTGTCACCAAGCAAGGCAAGCTCGCGTCCCACTATCGATGAGGTGACGTGTACACCCGCCTCCCGGCCTTCGTTATCGGGTTTCATGGCTGCGACCAGAGGATTGGCGAGCGCATCATTGCTGGCACCTTGCCGATGCGCCGGAGTGAGAACGACCACGACTGGCTGGGGCACGGTTTCTACTTCTGGGAGGGCAATTATGCCCGTGCCCTGGAGTGGGCTCGGTTCCAAGCCGCGCATCCGCGCAAGGACGGGCCAATCATTCGTCGACCGTTCGCGCTGGGGGCGGTCATTGATCTCGGGCATTGCCTCAATCTGCTGGAACAGCGGTCGCTGGAATTGGTGAGGCAGAGCCACAACGCACTGGTTGAGGAGCTGTCCCGCATCGGGCTACCGCTGCCCGAAAACACGAATACGGGCGCATCGAAGGACCGCATCGTCCGACGCCTGGATTGCGCCGTCATCGAGTACCTGCACCAGAACCACACCGCCACCAGGGCGGCGCCCTACGACTCGGTTCGCGCGATGTTCGTCGAGGGCGAACCGCTCTATGCGGGCGCTGGCTTCCATGCGAAGAGCCACATTCAGATCTGCGTCCGGGACGAGCGCTGCATCAAGGGATTCTTCCTCCCGCGCACCGAGCCACTGGATACAGGACCTATCGCATAATCTCGTGGTTCCGCAATATTCGCTCAGAGCGGGAGGTTCGGGCGAGCTCCACTCAAGCAGCAGGCAGCGCGATCACGGTGCTGCTCCGCGGGCGGCAAGCCGCTCGCTGAAGAGGCGGATGTAGCCCTCGGGTCCGATGGCCTCGAAGGCGAGGCGGTCGCCGAGCAGGCGGCCATCGCCGTCGATGAGGAAGAACGACGGCGTGCCGCGCATGGGATACCAGCGGTGGAGCTCGTTGATGCGATCAACGCTCGCGCGATCGTCATCCGGGATGGTGGCGAAATCATAGACCACCATGCGCACATGGGTGCCCGCCCAGGCCTGCCAGGCAGGGGTGGCCAGGACCTCGCGGGCCAGGCGCTCGCATGGCGGGCAGCTCTTCGTGCTGGTGATGAGCAGCGCCACCGCGCGCCCATCCGCGCGCGCGCCGGCCAATTCGCGCTGCCACCAGTCCGGGAAGTTGGCAGAGCCGACGGGGAGGCCAGGCATGACGAGGCCGGCGGCCGCCAGGCGCGGAGGCAGCAGGGCGTCGAGACCGCGCCGGGCCTCCGCGAGCAGCTGGTCGCGGCGTTCCTGGCTGTCGAGCAACGGGAATTCCTCCGGCAGGGCCGGGAGGTCGGCGTGGATGGACCGCCACAGCGACGCTGCAGCGGCGTCGCAGACGCGCTTGCCGCCGGGGAGGTCCCGGCGATCGGCGAGGGCGACATGGGCGATGGCCCACAGCATGGCCTCGCTGCCGCCGTTGAAGAGATGGTCGAAGATCGGCGATTCGGGCCCCCAGCGGTAGCCGGCGCTGGAGGAGCAGACATTGCCGGCGACGAAGGCGGGGAGCGGCGTGTCGATGCCCGCGCCCAGGGCGGCGAGGAGGAACTCGAGGCGCTCCTGGGTCGGATGCAGGGCGGTGACGCGCATCACCGCCATCAGATCCTGGGTGTCCACCAGGTTCGCGCCAAGGATCGGAGTCAGGTCGTTACCGGGGGCATGGCGCAGGAGCTCGAGCAGGGCGGCGAGGTGGGCGGTGAGCGGCGCGCCATCGCCGCGATGCTCGTGCCAGAGGGCCAGGCTGCGCGCGAGGCGTCCGCTTGGCGGCCAGGAACGCACCAGCGCATCGATGCGCGGATCCTCCCCGAGCGCGCTGAGCGCCTCCTCGAAGCCGTCGATGGGCAGGGCATCGCGCTCGCCGGCGCTCATGCCCGACCAGGCCTTGACGACCGCCTCCGCCGCCCGCGACCGCTCAGCAGCGGGGATGGTGGTGAGCACCGCGGTGGTCCACAGCAGGTGCACCATGGCGGGATCGGCGAGCATGCCAGCCAGGAGGGAACGCTCGCCCCCGGCCCGCCACAGCGCTCCGGCTGCCGCGGCGGTGGCGTGACGCTGCTCCGCGCTGAAGCGGTCGGCGGCGGCGATCCCGGCGATGGCAGCCGGGGAGATCCCCCACAGCCATTCCAGGGCAAGGGCGGAGCGATCACCGAGCGTCTGCGGCCAGCATCCGTAGCCGATGCAGCGGCTGGGCCGGGGATCCTCGAGCAGGGCGACCAGGGCGCTGGCATCCTGGAGGCGGACCGGGGGGTGATCACCCCTTCCTTCGTCATCGGCTGAAGTCCGGAATTCACCCAGGTAGAGCTCGCCGATCCAGCGCTCGAGGCGCTCGGCCAGAGCGAGATCGTAGGCTGGGCGCCAAGGTCCCAGCAGGCGCAGGCTCGTGATGGCCCCGGATCGCTCGCTGCGTTCCGCCGTGGTCATCAGCGCCAGGGCGGCATCCAGGCAGCTGGCGGCGCCGGTCGCGGTGTCGGCATGGCAGGTGATGTCCAGCAGCTGGCGGATCAGGCGATGCCGCCAGGCCGTTGACGTAGCGATCCGGATCGGGGCGGGTGGCGGCTGCGCGGTGGCCAGGTGGAAGCAGTCCGCATCCTCGTCGAGCGGGCTATCGAGGGTATCGGGGCTGCAGAGGACCTGGGGCAGGAGCAGGTTGATGGGGGCGAGCAGGCCGGCCTCGTAGAGCAGGGGATTGCGATCGTTGGCATGATCCAACCGCTGTTTCGCCAGATCGCTCCACCGTCTCAGCTCACTGTCGGTGACGATATGCGCGCCTGGCACCAGCAGCGTGGACACCGGAGCCGGGGCGTGCAGGTAGATGCCCTTGAGCAGCCATCGACCGTCGCGCAGCCGCAGGTGCAGTTCGCGCAGGGTGCCCTGGCGGTAGTGCGATTCCGGATCGTCAAGCCAGCGACCCTGCCAGATCTCGGCGCCGCGCGTATCGGGCATCCCGGCTGCGATCGCCTGCTCCTGCAGGGCCAGGATCGCGGTGCGCAGATCGGCCGCCCGCTCCGCGGCCGCGGTGGCGGCGGCGCAGGCGAGGAGGGCGACGGTGGCGAGACCGCGGATCATGGCGACCGACCGCACAGCCGGTGCAATTCCGGCAGCAGGGCGGCGGCGAGCTCGGCCTGGTCACCGCTGCCGGTGACGAGCTTTTTCGCCGCGGCGCCGGCGGCGATGAGGGCATCCTCGACCGCGCTGCCCGCTTCGCCGCGGCGCAGCCCGGGCATCTCCCCTGCCACCCCGATCAGCGCCCTGCCCCAGGAGGCGCCGCCGAAGCGCGCCTCGGCATGGCTGAAGAGGGGATCCTCCCAGACCGCCCGCCACGCGGGCAGGGAGCGGTAGGCCCAGCTCATCTCCGCGTGCCAGTCCGCCGTGGTGGCCAGAGCCTGGACCACCGCCCATGCCGCCGCCGGGCGCCGGCTGGCGGCGCTGATGCCCACCGCGCGATCCCGGCCGGTGGCGCTGGTGCGTCGGCCATCCGCCACCCAGCGGGGCAGCGGCGTGAGTAGGAAGGCATGGCCGATTTGGTCGGTGAGATCGCGGAGCTCCTGCATGCCTTCGCCATCAACCAGCGCGCACAGCACGCGTCCGGCGGCGAGCTCCTCGCTGTCGCGGCCGCCCCTGGCGATGGCATGCTGACCGGACAATTGGCAGGCGACCCAGAGCATCACCGCGGCGCCCTCAGCGCTATCGAATGCGGGATGGCCCTCGGCGTCGACGATCGGCACGTCGCGCTGGCGCAGCAGCACCGAGAGCGTCCATGGCCGCAGCGAGAGGCGGATGAGGCGGGCCTCGGGATGGCGGCGGCGCAGGTCGCGGCCGAGCTCGGCGAAGGCATCCCAGGTCGCCGCGGCGGCGGGATCGACGCCGAGCTCGCGGGCGAGGTCGCGGCGCCAGGCCAGCAGCACCGGGGTGGCGGTCAGCGGCAGGGCGAGGAGCTGGGCGCCCGACCGCCAGGTTGACAGGCTGGAGGCCGGGAAGCGGTCCTGGCAGATGCCGGCGGCAGCCAGCAGGGCGCTGAGATCGAGCAGCGGCGGCGGCTTGCCCTCGTCATCGAGGTTCAGGAGCACCACATCGGCGGCGGCTGCCGGATGCCCGGCATCGACGCGTTGGAACGCGATCGGACCGCCGGCGCAGCGCTCCAGCTCCTCGCGATGCGGTTCGATCCCGTGGATGGCGTCCCAACTGGCGTAAGCGATGCGTAATGGCTCCTGTGCAGCGACCAGAGGCGCTACCAGGACACTCAGGATCAGGATGCGATGGAGGTAGTGCATGATGCTGAGGAGATGCAGGCTGCGAGCCTATG
>JAYVMM010000232.1:0-4558 GCA_043758975.1 Planctomycetota bacterium
AGGGCACCGCCCGCACCTTTGAGCTGCTGCATCATGCCGCTCGCCCAGATCACCTTCTCGGCGTCGCCCAGCGCATACTGGTAGCCCGCGGTGGTGCGCAGGCCGTCGCCGCTCATCATCACCGAGGCGCCAGGCTGGCGCACCAGGGCATGCTCCGGATCGGTGACCAGCAGGGTGGTGCTGCTGCTGACGAAGTTGCCGTTGTCGAGGGTGAACTCCGACATGCCGCACTGGAACTGGAACTGGCGGAGATGCTCGACCACCACCGGGCGGAGGGCGCCCTGGAATGCCGTCTCATCGAAGTCCTGCCCGGCGCAATGGAAGTTGCCGCCGCCGCGCAGGATCAGGGTGCCGGCGGGGTTGAGGCGCGGCGACCAGTAGGACCCGGCAGGCGGGGTCCCCTTGAGCACCAGGTTGAGCTCGCCGCCGCGCGGGTACTTGTCCTTGTTCACGAAGGCGCCAGCGACGATGTAGGTGCTCACCGCCGGCAGACGGGCGGCGACGCAGCCGCCGTTGTTGACGATCAGGGTCCCGGTGAAGTTGGGGCTTTCGCTCTGCAGGGTGGCGCCCGGGCCGTCCTGGATGAATGAGCCGGCGCCGGTGATGTTGCCGATCTGCCAATTGACCCCCTCCCAATGGTTGCCGTTGATGAAGGCCCAGCGCTGCCCGTTCATGGTGAAGATATTGCCGTTGAGGTCGACTTCGCGGATGGCGCCCTCGAAATTGGCCATCGAGGCGATGCTCAGGGTCAGCGGCGAAGTGCCGCCGAGGCGGATGCCGGTGCCGAGGTTCAGGCGCGTTGCATTGCCGGTCCCGCCCTGGCTCAGGGTGATGCGGGTGGCGGCGCCGGGGGTGGCGCCGGCGAAGGTCAGCTGCTTGCCGGTGAGGCTGGTGGATACCCCTGGCATGCCGCGGCTGTCGCCCACCGCCAGCGAACCGAGGGTGACCGGCTGGGCGAGGGTGACGGTGATGGGTCCCTGCAGGCCGACGTCGAGATCGGCGGCGGCGCCGGCGGCATTGGGCGCGGTACCTGCCCAGCTGGCGGCATCGTCCCAGGCGTAGTTGCCCTTGGCCGGCTGCTTCCATATGGTCGCCGCCGGGCGCGCTGGCGCCGGCTGGTCGGATGCCAGCATGACCGAGCCCACGGTGAGGGCGATAGCGAGGATGGGCGCGCTGATGATGGCGGAGATGGCCATGGTCGAGAGTCCTCCGGTGGCGAGGTGGATGGGCAGGACGGGTGAAAGGCCGGCCTGGGCGGCCTGGATCCAGGCGACAGTCGGCGCTGCCGGCAGGGTGATGGCACTGGCGGCGTTGAGCTGGCCCAGGCAGGCGGCGAGCGAGATGGTGCAGCCGGCGCGCAGGAGCTTGCGCCGCAGCTGGTCATGCACGCGGCTGAGGCGCTTGCGCGCCGCGGCCGCATTGGTGCCCAGGGCGGCGGCCAGCCCGTGGTGGTCGAGGCCCTCAGTATGGTGGAGGATGAGCAGCTGCCGCTCATCCTGGCTCAGCCCGGCCATCGCCTGCGACAACTGCTCGGACCACGGGTTGTCGGCTTTTCGCTCGCTGGGCATGGTCATCTCCACATGGACCGCTTCGCGACGCCTGCGGTGCGCTTCCGCACGGCGCAGCTCAAGGGCGCAATTGACGGTCAGGCCCTGCAGCCAGCGCCGGACCTCGGCCTCCACCTCCCCGCCGCGGGCGCGGAACCTCCCTGCGCAGCGGCAGAGCTGCAGCAGCGCCTCCTGGACCGCATCATCGACCAGGCGTTCGCCGCCGAGCGCGAGCAGCGCCGCACGGCGCATGTCGCCGCCATGGCGGTCCACCAGGGCGCGCCAGGCGGATTCGTCCGCGGTGCCGCCGGCGATGCGTGCCAGGAGCTGGTCCGAAGCGTTGCTCGGGATATCCATCTCACCTCCTTCGGAGCTGACCGGGCTGGTGTGACCGGGAAAATGGCGCGGGGCCGGGATGGCCCCGTTCAGACCGCTGCTCGGGCTTCCCGGGTAACCCCCCCCGCAGTCCGCAACTCCTTTGCCGCCGCGGTCATGAGCCGGTACTGCGCGAACCACCTAACCGCGCAGGGCATCGATCTCCTCCGCCTGCAGCCTCCGCCACCGTCCCTTGGCGAGCTCGCCAAGCTCAAGGCAGCCGATGCGCACGCGGATCAGGCGCAGGACGCCAATGTCCAGGGCGGCGAGGATGCGGCGGATCTGGCGGTTGCGACCCTCGTCGAGGACGATCTCCAGCCACGAGGTCTTCTCCCCGGCGCGCAGCAGCGCCACCTGCTTGACCGCGTGCCGTTCTCCGTCGCAGTCCACACCGCGGCGCATGGCCTCAAGATCCCCATCAGCGGCGACGCGATCGATGTGCACCGCGTAGGTCTTGTCGAGGTGGGTCTCCGGCGCAGTGATGCGCGCCGCCCAGGCGGTGTCGTTGCTGAACAGCAGCAGGCCTTCGGAGGCCTGGTCGAGGCGGCCCACCGGCGCGATCCAGGGCAGGCTCTCGCCCGCGAAGCAGCTGTAGACGGTGGCGCGCCCGCGCTCATCGCTGGTGGTGGTGACCAGACCGCGCGGTTTGTTCAGCATCAGGTAGAGCGGAGGCACTGGCTCTGCCGCCGACGCCGCAGTTCCGCCCAGGCCGTCGACGGAGACGGCATCCTGCCCGAAGCGCACCGCAAATTCCGGATCGTGCACCAGCCGCCCGTTTACCCGCACCCGCCCAGCACGCACCCAGGCGGCGGCCTCGCTGCGCGAGGCGAGCCCCTGCTTGGACAGCACGCGGGCGACGCCGACGCGTTTGGCCGGGGGCTCGCGCATGGCCTGAAGATGGCAGCTGATGGGGCAGCGCGCTAGCTGCGAATTCGCCTGGGCCTGCCCGCGCCCTGCGCACCGCGCTGGCGCCGGGCCTGAGGTCGGCTGTAACCGGCGGGGCTATCAGATCGTTGATAGGGAGCGTACGCCACCAGCTACGGCCACTCCTGCGTGGTGGTGGGGGCGGTGCGCATGCGACGACCGACTTCCGCCTTGTCTTCGTCCATCGCGCCGGAACATCCCGGCATTCCCTGGAGCTCGCCGATGATACGTTGCTGTACTTCCCTGATCCTCGGTCTGATGGTCGCGCTGCCGACCGCGGTGAACGCGGCGGATGCGAACCCAACAATCGTGGACGTGACCATCAGCGACGGCGCCCGCCTGGTCCAGCACTTCCACGACGGCATCTATTTCAAATTGTGGTCGTCGCCCAGCCTGACCTCGGTCCGCGCCAAGCTCGACGAGGTCAAGCCGCAGGCCCAGGAGCAGCTCGGCTTCGATCCCTTCGCCGCGCTTGCCGGGCTGGTCAGCGCCCGGCTGCAAGTCAGCTTCCCCCCGCCCACGCCCGGCGCGGCGCCGAGCGAGAGCGAGCCCGAGGTGCTGTTCCAGGTCGACCTCGGTGCGCAAGCCACCGTGCTGTTCCATGGCCTGATCGACAAACTCCCCCTCCCCGCCGCAACCGTCGCCGGCGCCGACGAGACCATCCTGCTGCCCGATGGCGGCATGGCCCTGGCGCGCTACGGCACCGTGCTCGTTGTCGGCAAGAAGGAGAAGCTGCACAAGCCGGGCGCCGTGCCCGCCAGCACGCATGACCTCAGCGTGCATGTCGACGGCGCGGCGTTGGGCGCGGCCGTGCGCGCCCATGCCGAGGAACCCGATGCCAAGACCGTCGACAAGCTCCTGGTCATCATAAAGCCCCTCCTAGTGCCCATCCATGCCGACTTCGACCTCGTCGCCGACGGCATGGCGAGCTCCGGCAGCGTAGAGACCACCCTGAGCTGGGTGATCCCGGTGGAGCGTTCCTTCCTCGGTCGCCTGCCGGCCACCGCTTACTCCTGCGGCGGCATCGGCCTCGACGGCGGGGCGCTGTGGACCACCCTGGTCAAGCCGCTGCTCGGCGCCCTCTCCGAAAAGGATGGCAACCCCGCCGACCAGGCCGAGACCCAATTCAACGCCTTCGCCTCCGCCGCTGGACTCGAACTCAAGCTCGCCGACCTCATGGCCGGCCTGAAGGGGACCTTCTTCACCGCCACCACCCCCGGCGCCCCCATCCCCGGCATCACCCTCGGCATCCCGCGTTCGCCGGCGATCGATCAGCTGATCACCTTCGCGCTCAAGCAGCTGATGAACGATCCGCCCGCGGAAGGCATGAGCACCAGCGTGGTCCTCCCCAACGTGCCGGTGCCGATCAACCTGGTGCGCAGCGCCGCAGCCTGGATCATCACCAGCGATGCCGCCCTCGCCGGCAGCTGGTCCGGCGACCCGACCAATGCCTGGGCTGTCACCCCGCTGGGCAAGCTCGCCACCACCTCCGTCGACGCCGAGACGGTCTCCTTCGCGGTCAGCGATACGCCCACCGAACTGCGCAGCATGCAGGGCTACCTCGCCATGGGCTTGGCAGCGGCGCCGCTCGAGCCGCCGGTAAAGCAGGCGATCATCAATGGCCTCAGCCAGATCATCGCCCAGGCCGGGCTGTCCAGCGAAGTCAGCAAGCAGGGCAAGCAGCGCATCACCAGCGCCGGGCACGGCCTCTT
>JAYVMM010000233.1:0-3260 GCA_043758975.1 Planctomycetota bacterium
TCGATGTGCGGGCCTAAATTCTGCTCCTACAAGAACAGCCAGGACGTCACCGCGGCGTGGGGCAAGTACGTCGCCGAGCTGGCCGGCAGCGGCCAGGCCGCCAACCTGCCGGCCTCGCTGCTGGCGGCGAGCGACGGCCAGGTCCAGGCGGTCGCCGCCGCCGCCGCCGCCGGCCATGCCCCTGGCGAACTCGCCGCCGCCGCCGCGCGCGAACGCCAGCAGGAGCGCAAAGCGAGGCTCGCCGGCGCATGATCCCGCCCGCGCCGCCATCTTTCCGCGATCGCCCCACGGTGCCGTCCACCCCTGCTTTGCGTCCACCGCCCGACGCGCGCGCCGGCGGATGGTCGTGAGGCTGCTCGCGCCGGAGGCGCTCGCGCCCTTGCTGTGCTGCCCGGCCTGCCGCGCTGCGCTGCAGAGCGAGGATGGCGCCTACCGCTGCAGCGCCCCCGCCTGCCCCCTGCATCAGGAGGGCTTCCCGCGCCTGGGCGCGCATAGCGCCCTGGTCGACTTCGGCAGCAGCATCCTCGACCGTGACCAGCTGTGCGCGGCGGCGGGCGCCAGCCCGCTCCCGCGCGCCGCCCCACGCGGGCTGCGCGGACTGCTCCTGCCCCTGGTCAATCCCCGCAACCGCATCGCCGAGCGCAATGCCGCACGCCTCGCTGAACTGCTGGCAGCGCGCCCCGGACGGGCGTTGGTGCTGGTGGTCGGCGGCGGCTCGATCGGCAATGGCCTCAATGCCTTCTGCGCCGACCTGCGCTTCGACTTCGTCGCCTTCGACATCTACGCCTCGGCCAACGTGCAGTTCGTCGCCGACGCGCATGCCATCCCGCTGCGCGACCGCAGCGTCGATGCGGTGGTCATACAGGCGGTGCTCGAGCACGTGCTCGAGCCGTGGACGGTGGCGACCGAGATCCACCGCGTGCTGCGCGACGACGGCCTAGTCTACGCCGAGACCCCCTTCCTGCAGCAGGTCCATGAAGGTCCCTACGATTTCACCCGTTTCACTCTCAGCGGGCACCGCTGGCTGTTCCGGCGCTTCGAGACCATCGATTGCGGACTTGCCGGCGGGCTGGGCAGCCAGGCGTGGTGGACCGCGACCTACCTGGCGGGCGGGCTGCTGCGCTCGCAGCGCCTTGGCAACGTGGTCGGTCTGCTGTGCTGCTGGTTGCGCCTGCTCGACGCCGTGGTGCCGGCCAGCTACAGCAGCGACGGCGCCTGCGGCTCGTACTTCCTCGGGCGCAAGGCTGGGCAGGCGCTCCCGCCGCGGGCGATGGTCGCCTGCTACCAGGGTGCGCAGCGCCCGCGCGGCTGAGCGCGGGCGAGACGCGCTTGAACGCGGGCGGACCGCCATAAACCAGAGCACTGCCGGATGAAAGGCTGCGCCGTCCGCAGCGTCTTGGCCGGGGGAGTATTCCATGTCCGCAGCCTCATCGCCCGCCACCCTGATCGAAGCCGCGCAGCCGGTACGGCTGGTCGAAGCCGAGATCGCCAAGGTCCTGGTCGGCCAGCGCGAGGTGGTGCGCCGCCTGCTCATCGGCCTGCTCTGCGACGCCCATCTCCTCATCGAAGGGGTGCCCGGGCTGGCCAAGACCACGGTGGTCAAGGCGCTGGCGCGCTCGATGGCGGCGAAATTCAGCCGCATCCAGTTCACCCCGGACCTGCTGCCCGCCGACATCATCGGCACGCGCATCTACGCCGGCGGACAGTTCACCACCCGCCTGGGCCCGATCTTCGCCCAGATCGTGCTCGCCGACGAGATCAACCGCGCGCCAGCCAAGGTGCAGTCCGCCCTGCTCGAGGCGATGCAGGAGCGCCAAGTCACCATCGGCGATGAGACCTTCCCGCTGCCGCGCCCGTTCCTCGTGCTCGCGACCCAGAACCCGATCGAGCAGGAGGGCACCTACCCGCTGCCGGAGGCGCAGACCGACCGTTTCCTGATGAAGATCCGCATCGACTACCCGCCGGCGGCGGACGAACGCCTGATCCTCGATCGCGCGCTCGCGCGCAGCCAGGGCGAGATCAACCCGGTGCTGAGCGCCGAGGCGCTCATGCGCGCCCAGGCTGCGCTCGATGGCGTGCACATGGATGATCGCCTGAAGGACTACTGCGTCAGTCTGGTGCGCGCGACCCGCGATCCTGCCGCCGCCGGCATCAGCAGCCTGGGTGGCCTGATCGAGGTCCCCGCCAGCCCGCGCGCGACCCTGGCGCTGGCCGCCGGCGCCCGTGCCCAGGCCTTCCTCGAAGGCCGCGCCTTCGTCACCCCGCAGGACGTCAAATCGATCGCGCCCGACGTGCTGCGTCACCGCCTGGTGCCGAGCTACGAAGCCGAGGCCGAGAACCTCGGCAGCGACGCCCTGGTGGCGCGCCTGCTCGAGCACGTCCAGGTGCCCTGAGCCCGGATGGATGGCAGCATGGCCGCGGACAGCGCAACTATCAGCCCGGCCAGCCCGGCCAGCCCGGCCAGCCCGGCAACGGCGGCGATGGGGGACATCCTGCGCCAAGTCAGGCGCATCGAGATCCGTACCAACCGCTTGGTCTCATCGCTCGCCGCCGGGCCCTACCGCTCGGCCTTCCGCGGCCAGGGCATGGCCTTCGAGGAGGTGCGCGAGTACGTGCCCGGCGACGACATCCGCTCGATCGACTGGAACGTCACCGCACGCGCCGGCACGCCATTCGTCAAGGTCTTCCGCGAGGAGCGCGAGCTCAGCACCTTCCTGCTGGTGGATATCAGCGGTTCGATGCGCTTCGGCGCCATCCCTGGGGTCTCGCCGCGCGCCAAGCTCAGCCTCGCCGCCGAGGCGGCGGCGGTGGTGGCGATCACCGCCCTGCGCAACAACGACCGCATCGGCCTGGTCACCTTCAGCGACCGCACCGAGCTGCACCTCGCCGCCCGCAAGGGCCGTCACCATGTCACCCGCCTGCTGCGCGAGGTGCTCGCCTCGCGCGCCACCAACCGGCCTACCGACCTCGCGCATGCCCTCGACGAGCTGGCGCGCGTGGCCAAGCGCCGCAGCGTGTGCTTCCTGGTCAGCGACTTCCTGCTCGCGCCGGGGTTGATGCGCGCACGCTTCGCCGAATCGCTGGCGCGCGCGAGCAGACGCCACGACGTGGTCGGACTGCGCGTCGCCGATGCCGCCGAGGCCACCCTGCCGACCGGCAGCGCGCCCTTCGTGCTGCAGGATCCCGAGGGCACCGGCAGCGGGGTGTTCGCCGGCGGCAAGCGCGCGCGCGCGACCTATGAGCGCGCTTGGCGCGAGGCG
>JAYVMM010000234.1:0-3806 GCA_043758975.1 Planctomycetota bacterium
CGGTCGCGCAGGCCGGCTTCACCCTCGTCGCTGGGCGCCAACAGCAGGGCCTCGACCTGGCCGGCTTCCAGGTAATGCGGCAGGGTGCGCCCGACGCGCGGGGAACGCAGCAGGAGGGCGGGATTGGCGGTCAGCCGCTCGCTGGTGACGAGGTAGCGTGCGAAAGCGCGCAAGGCCGCCACCGTGCGCGCGAGGGTCGCCGGGCTGATGCTCCCGCCGGCGCCGGCGCGCTCGGCCAGCCAGCCGCGCAGGAGGGTGGGTGAGAGTTCGGCGACGGTGCCGCCGCCGGGTGCGTCGCGCGCCCGCCAGGCGAGCAGGCCGCTCAGCTCGTGCTGATAGGCGCGCAGGGTGTGGGTGCTGGCCTGGCGGGCGTCGCGGAGATGGGCGATGAATGCCGCGCCAGCGTCCGCGAGCGATTCGTCCGCGCTGGACGGCATGCGCAAGGCCTAGCGGCTAGAGGGGATCGATGCGGTTGAGGCCACCGCAATGCACGCACACCGCATTGTAGCTCTCGAACTTGACCAGCACGAGGAAGATTTTGTGGCAGTGCGCGCACGACACCGCGCGCGATGCCGGTCCGCCGGCCTGGGGCGGGGCAGCCTGGTTGCCGGCGACGGGCGGCGGCGCAGTCGGCGGCGGGAGGTGCGAGCCGCTGATGCTGCGGCGGATGCGCGTGGTGGTGGGATTGGGGGTGCCGACCTGCTGGCCGAATATGCTCGAGGGCCGGCGCTGGTAGCCGGTGTTTTTCACCGGCGGCGCCGCCGAGCGGCGCGATACCGAGGAGGTGGGGTACTGGCTGAGCGGGGGCTCGGTCGGTGCGCCGGGCGCGCCGGGCTGGATCGGCGGCGGGGTATGGAAGGCGGTGGGGGGCTGGAAGGCACTGGTTTCCGGCAGCGGGGTGGGGGTGTGCGGGTGGTTGTAGGGTCCGCTGGGGAGCTGGAGGGTCGCCGAGGATGGCGAACGATAGGGGCGGTGGAGCGGGACGATGACCGGTGGTGGTGGCGGCTCCGCGGCGCCGGGCTTGCGCTCGAGCGCCTCGCCCAGGTTCGGCTCCGCCGAACGGGAGCTCGTCTTGCCGGTGCCGGGCTCCCTGTGCTTGTAGGTATTGGTGGTCGGACGGGCTACCCGCGAGGTGCCGAAGAACGGCTGGTCGCCGCCGGAGGAGCCGGCGATCGAGCGTGTGCCGGAGCGGCGGCTGGCCACCTCCTCGATGATGCGCTCGATGCGCCGCAGTTCGAGCGGCTTGTCGAGCATGGCGAGGCAGTTGAGGCTCGCTGCCTGCTGGGAGAGGGTCGGATTCATCGCTCCGAAGCCGGTATAGAGCACCAACGGCACGTTGATCGAGCGCCGGCGCAGCTCCTGCAGCAGGGTCAGTCCATCCATCCCCGGCATCGCCACATCGCTGATCACCAGGTCGTAGGAATCGTTGGTGCGCTGGCGGCGCATCACCGCCTCCAGGGCATCGGCGCCATTGCCGCAGGTCTCGACCTTGTGCTGGCGGGACAGCAGAAATTCGGTCAGGAACAGGATGCTGTCGGGACGATCGTCCACCACCAAGATGTGCAGGGCGAAGGCCATGGTGCCGACTGATTCCTAGTCCTGGCTAATGCTCGGCGCAAGGGGAAACCCCAAGCTTGCGCGCCTGCCACAATGTACAGCGGGGGGCCGCGCTGGCTATCGCTAGCTGGCCTTGCCTCGGAGCGGAGGGTATCGACCATGCCGGGATGGCCGCACGGTCCCGCCAGCTGCTGACCGCGGCCATCGTCCTGGTCATCACCCTGGTCCTGGCCTGGAGCGGGGCCTGGCGCGCCGTATGGCAGCACTTCGCCGGCGCCATCTCCCCCTGGCAGCGTGCGCTCAGCCCGGATTCAGGGACGGAGGATTCGCCTGAGAATCAGCTGGTGGCGGCGCGCGAACAGCTCGTCCAGCTCAATGCCGAGAACGTCCTGCTGCGCACCCGCCTGGCCGAGTACCTCGCCATCCGTGGCGAGGGCGGCATTCCGCCGGAGCAGCTGGTGGTGGTGCGCGCCCGCATCATTGGGCGCACCCTGCGCCAGGGGCGGCGCTTTCTCGAGCTCGACGCCGGCGCGGTCGACGGCATCGCCAAGGGCATGGCGGTGTGTGCCGGTTGGAGCCTGGTCGGCCTGGTCGCGGGGGTACAGGAGGGCCGCTGCCTGGTCCAGCAGATCAGCGATAGCGAAAGCCGACTCCCGGCTATGCTTATGGATGGCGACAAGATGGTGGCCGAGGGGGTGCTCGCGGGCAGCGGCAAGCGCGCCTCGCTGCTGCTCGACTTCATCGAGGATCGTGGCGGCATCGAGGTGACCAAGGGCATGCACGTGGTCACTGCCGGCTCGGATACCCGCCTGCCGCCGGGCCTGGTCATCGGCACGGTGGGCGCGACCTCGCGCTCGTCGACCGCCAACCATTGGCATATCGAGGTGACCCCGCTGCGCGTGGCCGAGGCCTGCGAATCGCTGTTGGTCCTGCGCTTCGCCAGCCCACCGCGCTAGCGCGGGTGGCGCGGGCGGGACGGAGCGCGGCACGCCTCGTGCCGCCAACGTGCAGCGATGCTTGCGGGGCTCGCCGAAGGCCGCTAGGTTGGTGGCCATGCTTCCCATCCCGAGATGCCTCCTGGTGCTGGCCGCCTGCCTCCTGGTGCAGGTCATGGCAGGAGAGGTGGCTAAGCCAGCGACCAAGCTCGATGCCATGCTCGCTGATGCGCTCGCGGTAGTGCGCATCAACGATCCGCGCTGGGTCGATCGCGAGATCATAAAGTTCGCCGCCACCCTGGGCATGGATCCGGCCCCGCTGCGCAGCGAGCTGTCCCGGGTGCTCTACCGCTGCCTGACCACCGATGGCATCGACTTGACGCGCCCGGCACTGCTCGCCTGGCGCAACGGGCCCGCCCCGCTCATCGCCATCATCCCCTTGGCCAACCGCAGGCAGTTCCTCGAAACCTTCGGCGTCGGCATTGGCGATGACGCCCCGCTCATCCGCATCGGCGAACGCGACGGCACCGTGCTCTACAGCCAGAACACCAATGAGGGGCTGGTCGAGTACCGCCTGCTGGTGAGCGACAAGGCGGCCTTCCTGGCACGTACCACCGAGGAGTGCCGTGCGCTGTCCGAGCACAGCGTCACCACCGTGGCGGGCGATGCGCCGCTGACCTTCAACGCCAGCGCCGGCTTCCTGGCGTCGGTCACCAGCGATCCCACTGCCGCCCTGCCGCCGGCGTTCGCGCCGGTGCTGCCGCACGGCCTGGCCCGCGAACTGGGGCTCACGCTGTGGCGCGAGCTGATCGGCCAGCTCAGCGGGATCACCTTCGAGCTGCGCGCGGAGGGGGGGGACGCCCTGCGCGTTGCCCTCTCCCTGCGCCCACAGGCGGACTCCCAGCTCGGGGTATGGGTCGGCAACCAGCGCAACCAGCCTGGCAGGCTGCTGAGCCTGGTGCGCACCCCCGCCTGCTGGCTGACCCTCTCGGGCTCCATCCTGTGGCAGGGCCAGGCGGAGCGTCTCGGGCAGATCCTCGGTCTGCTCGCCAAGGTCGGGGCGGGCGCTGCCTGGACAGCCTCGGTCGATGAGCTCTGGCATGGGGTATGGGCGCTGCTCGATCGCACCGGCACCTTCGCCGCCGCCTTCGACATGGAGTTCCTGGCCGGGCATGCCGCCAGCGAATGGCGCTGCCTCCTCGAGCAGCAGCGCGCCGGCGACCTGATCGCCGTGCTCAACACCTTCATCCAGACCCTCACCGGCCAGGCCGGGGAGGCGGTCACCGCGGCCGCCGCGACCGGATTCCGCCAGGC
>JAYVMM010000235.1:0-6179 GCA_043758975.1 Planctomycetota bacterium
GCGAGACCCTCTACCCCGGGACCACCCTTACGATGCGGTACGAGATGGTCTCGTTGACGAATCCCGCGGGTCAGGATGTCTGGAGTTGCATCGCAAATAGTGACTCGACGTCGAGTTGCAGACTTTCACCATCCGGCTTTGCCATGCTGTAGGTCGGGAATTCGCGATGCGCTCCAGGCAAGCCCGCAGATCGGCAATTACTGACTTAGGTCGGGTCTATGAGGTCAATGTTGCCAGGGTCAACTGGCAGTTTGCGTTGGCATCAGATCGTGCAGCAGCAAACGCGGATGCCGCGCCAGGAGACGGAGAAGCGCCTTGGCCGGACCCTCGGGCTGGCGGCGGCCTTGCTCCCAATTCTGCAAGGTATCGACACTGATGCCCATGGCGATTGCGAAACGAGCCTGGCTCACTCCCAAGAATGCCGCTCGAAATGCAGCCATATCGCCTTTTTGGTACGTGCCCTGGATTATCCTCTGGCGCACCGCTCCCCTGATTCTGAAGACGGGTTCGCCGATTGCCCCATCAGGATCCGGAGCAATGTTCTGATCGCGCTTGGCATCAAGACGAGCGATCATCGCCGGATCGGGTCGGTGGGCGCGAATCTCGTCTGCAGTTTTCGTGATCACACTCATGTCTCACCCATCGTGGTAGAGCGCCCGATCCTTGGGGCCAGCCAAGCGAGCGCTGATAATGCGGATGATGTCATCGCCATCGCGTTCAGTCCAAGTTACTCGCACAAGGAGCAGCAACCCGTCTACCAGTCCGATTGTAGTCCATCGATCCTCGCCGCCGAGACTATGGTCGTCATCATATTCCGTGATCTCGTCTGGGTCATTGAATACTTGGGCCGCCGTGGCGAAATCGATGCCATGCCTCTTGAGGTTGTCCTCCTCCTTACTGGCATCCCACTCGAACCGCATGAGCGGTTATACGTCAATGGCGTATAGAGTCAATCGGTATCACAGCGTGCGAAACGAGGCGCGTCAGTGCATCCGAGACCTTGCCGAGCGCTTGTGCAGATCGTGCAGCAGTCACAGCACTTGCGTCATGGTTTGTCCCGAGTTGTCCTGGTTTGTCCTCACGCGAAGCATTTACCTACCGCAACCGCATTTGAGCTTTAAGATGATTTCTTCGTATTCCTAAGCTCGTGCGGCACAATGCATTGGCATGCTGTTGGTCGGCAGTGGGCAGTTAGCGCTCCATTCCTGAAACCGATCCCTGCACCGGTGATGCGCGAAGAGCCCGGACATGCGTGGGTGGATGACCGGTAGCTTCGCGTACCCAGCGATTGAGCGTCGCCACTGACGGCACGCCGATCTGAAGGGCGATGGTGCCCAGCGGAAGATCGGTCTCATTCAGGAGCTGCAATGCGTGCGCCAGCTTGGCCCGACGCAAATAGGTGGCGGGCCCGATGCCGAAGCGGTGCTGAAAGACGCGCTCGATGTGCTCCCGGGAACAGCCATGTTGTTGCGCGACAATCTTGATCGAGAACGGAAGTAGCGGTTGACGAGCGATCGCAATCACAGCGCGTTCCACCGGTGTACGACCGCGATCATCCTGGGCTTTGAGATGCGCGGTCAGTTCCATGACGAAGGCATGGAGAATGGTCGCGGAGCCAAGGGGATCCTTGGCGTGGTCGGCGATGCGTTGACAGACCCTCTTCATGGCCGCCCTGATCATGGGTTCACGCGCCAAGGTGATCACCGAGCCGAAGCGTCGCCGCAGGTCGCCCCAATGCTCGCGCATCCCGGCACCGATCATGCCGATATGGTCGCACTCGTAGGGTCCAGCGACGACGGCGCCACCAGAACCATCCGGAGGGCGGCCATAGGACGATTCCTCGCAGTAACCGAACAGCAGGAGCGTCCCGGCTTCGACCACATGATCGCCGGCTTGGTCGCGGAAGATGATGGCGCCACGGCGATTGAGCTGCAAAGCGACAAAGTCGCGGTGCTTGCGCATGCGGTTGTTCCACCAATACGGCGTATGCGGCTGGACCTTCTGGCCGAACTCGTAATGCGCCATGCGCCAGAGGCAGCTCGCCTCATGTGCGGACGAGAAGTCCATGGCATTCAGCATATACAGGTCCCAGCGGCATAGGCAGATATCACGTTTTCATGGTATGCTGTCACAGTTTTTCCGCCACTGCCGGCGGGTACCCCCCGTATCCTTTGGCCCTCTCAGAGCACCCGCTCCCAGGCCACCCGCTGCAGCGCTTCCGGGAATCCCATGGCTCATGTCCTAAGTCGTCGTTGGCAACTCTCGCGCCGGACTTTCCTCCGGGGCATGGGAACCATGCTGGCGCTTCCTCTGCTGGACAGCATGGCGAGCGCCGCCGATGTGCCTGCGACGGGCACATCCGGCGGCGCCATGCCGCGCCGCAGCGCCTTCATCTACTTCCCCAACGGCTGCAACATCCACCAGTGGTTCCCCGTCAATGACGGTGCGTCCTATACCATGCCGCCGACGCTGAAGGCGCTCACTCCGCTGCGCCAGGAGTTGACTGTCTTCAGCGGCCTTCACCACCCCAACGCCAACAACGGCCATGAAGTCGGCGACAACTGGTTGACCGCGGCCAATCTGCACGGAACTCCCGGATTCGCCTTCCGCAACAGCATCAGCATCGATCAGGTGCTGGCGGACCCGGTCGGTCGGACGACCCGCTACCAGTCGTTGGAGCTGTCGACCGATGGCGGTGGCCTGGCCTGGAACTCCCTGGGAGTCCGCATGCCCGCCGATGGCTCATCGGGGGCGGTCTTCAAGCGCCTCTTCACCGACGAATCCGGGAGCGCCGCCGAGATCGACAAGCGCATCCGCCAGGGCCAATCGCTGCTCGACACCGTCCTGCAGAGCGCCAAGGATCTCGAGCGCCGGCTGGGCACAAACGACCAGGCCAAGCTCGTCGAGTATCTGGACTCGGTGCGCGCCGTGGAAAAAGAGGTCGAGCATGCCAAGACCTGGGCCCACATCCCCAAGCCGAAGGCTGATGGCTCGCATTTCGGCGGCGGCTACGAGCCCAACAAGGTGCGCGACTACCTGCGTACGATGTACGACCTGATGGTGCTGGCGCTCCAGACCGATTCGACGCGCATCATCACCTTCATGTCCCATCGCGAAAGCGCTGGCTTCACCATCACCGAGGCGGGACTGACCCAGGATCAGCATTCACTGACCCATCATCAGGAGGATCCGGCCCGCCTCGAGAAGACCGCGACCTGCGATCGCTTCCTGATCGAGCAGTTCGCCTATTTCCTCGACAAGCTCAAGAGCACCAAGGACGGTCCGCGCACCCTCCTCGACACCACCATGGTCCTCTACGGCAGCGGGGCCAGCAACACCCACCTGCATTTCCATTTGCCGATCCTGCTCGCCGGCGGCAGCGCGCTCGGCCTCACCCATGGTCGGCATCTCGACTTGACCAAGTCAGGCCATCAGCAGGCCACCTCGGACAAGCGCACCGGCGAAGGCATCGGCATCAATGTCGCGGTCAATGGCGATGCCCGTCTCAGCAACCTCTTCCTCACCATGGCCCATGCCATGGGCGCCAAGCTGCCGAGCTTCGTCGACAGCCTCGGGCCCATCCGCGAGGTGCTTCCTGCGTAGTCTCATCGTTCGCCAAGGGTCCGCCGTGATGCCGCGCCGCTTACTCAGTTTGCTCAGCCTGTTCAGCATTCTCATCGGTGTCTGCTTGGTTCCGCTCGCTGCCGCCGATCAGGCGACCGAGACCTACCAGCAGGTGGTATCCCCTTTCCTGTCCAGCGCTTGCGTGGAATGCCATGGGCCCGACAAACAGAAGAGCGGGATCCGGCTCGACACCCTGGCTCGTGATTTCACCAATCCCCAGACCAGCGCGGTGTGGACCTCGGTCCTCGAGCAGCTGACCACGGGCGCGATGCCCCCCACGAAGGTGACCAAGCGCCCGGCCCAAAGCTCGGTCCAAGCGGTCGGCGACTGGATTGCCACCCAGGTACGAGCGGGCGAAGCGCAGCGCGCCAGTGCCACCCTGCGGCGGCTGAATCGCCGCGAATACCAGAATACCATCCGCGATCTGCTCGCCGTCGACCTCGACCTGTCCATCGACATCCCCTCCGACCAGCTGCAGTACGGCTTCGACACCGTGGGTGCCGCGCTGTCGATCTCGGCCACCCATATGCGTCAATACGCGGTCATCGCCAAGCGCGCGGTCGACATGGCCATCACCACCAGCGCCCAGGCCCCGCGGCACCAGTACGAGTGGTTCGCGCGCCGCTACCCGAGCAAGGAGGATTACGACGAAGCGGCCAAGAACTACGCCCTCCCCGGCTTCAAGAGTGGCCAGGGGAGCGCCGACCGCGATCGCTGGCTGGCCACCGGCTACCGCCAACGACTGCTCATCCCCGAGGACGGACTGACCGACTCCGGGATCTTCGGCGCCCAGAAGATCCATTTCGGCATCGAGACTCCCGGGGTCTATGAATTCCGGGCCCGCTGCGGCTCGCGTCCGCATCCGTCGATGCCCGGCACGCCGCGCATCACCATGTCCCTCAATGGGCGCATCATCATGGATCGCGCGGTGGAGAATCCTCTCGATGCGACCACGCACTTCACGGTACGTGTGCCCCTGCAGCCTGGCCACTACGAGATGTGCGCCTGCAACGGCTTCATCGCCCCGGTCGGCCAACGTGTCGGACAGCCGCACAAGCTCTCGGCGCGGCGCTTGACGAGCTGCGGGCCAAGCAGCCGGTCCTGGTCATCGACTACCTGGAATTCGAGGGGCCGCTCTACGACAGCTGGCCACCCCCGAGCCATCAGCAGCTGTTCTTCACGAGTGCGCACAGCAGCGCCAAAGACCTCAGCTATGCCGCCGCCATCCTGGAGCGCTTCGCCCGCAAGGCCTGGCGTCGTCCGCCGCGGGCGAGCGAACTGACGCCGTACCTGGCACTGGTGAAGCAGGGACTGGTCGATGGCGAGGTCTTCGAACGTGCGGTCGGCCTCGCCATCCAGGCCATCCTCTGCTCACCCGACTTCCTCTACCTGATCGAAACTGGGGAGAACGGGGCGGGCTCATCCACTGCCACCGCCACCGCTACCGTGCCCCCGCTCTCCCACCATGAGCTGGCAGCCCGACTGTCGTATTTCCTCTGGAGCGCCCCTCCGGACGAGGTGCTCGATACGCTCGCCGACCAGCATCATTGCCGCGACGGGGCGCAGCTGAAGGCCCAGGTGGAACGCATGCTCCGCGACAAGCGAGCTCAGGCATTGATGGACGGCTTCGCGGCGCAATGGTGCGAGCTCTCCAAGATCGGCAGCTTCGATCCCGATCCCAATCTCTACCCGAACTACGACAAGACCCTGGAATTGGCGATAGCGGGCGAGACCACGGCCTTCGTCCATGAGATCCTGGACCACGATCTTGATGTGCGGAATTTCCTGAGCGCCGACTGGGCCATGCTCAACGAGCGCACCGCCCGCCACTACGGCGTCCCCGGCATCACCGGCGATGCCTTCCGCCGGGTCACCCTGGCCAAGGACAGTCCGCGTGGCGGTCTGGTCACCCAGGCAAGCATGCTCATGCTCACCAGCGACGGCATCCGTTCGCGCCCCGTGCATCGGGGCGTCTGGATCCTGCGCAACATCCTCGGCACCCCGCCCAGGCCCCCTCCGCCGAATGCTGGCGAACTGCCAAACATCCCCGGCTTCGACCAGCTGTCGCTGCGCCAGCAGATCGAGAAGCACCGTGCGCTGGAGACCTGCGCGGCGTGCCATGCCAAGATCGACGCCCTCGGGTTCGCGCTCGAGCATTTCGACGCCGTCGGATCGTGGCGCGACGAGGAGCGGCGACCGCTCGGCGACTACAATTCCGGGAAATTCCACGCCTTCCCGATCAGCGACGCCTCCCCCTGGGCGGATGGCACCGAGGTTGCTGGCATCAGCGGCCTGCACGAGCTGCTGCTGTCGCATGAGGCGCAATTCCGCAAGAGCCTGCTGACCAAACTGTTCATCTACGGCGCTGGCCATGCACCAGGCCTGGATGACGACCACGACCTCACGGAGATCCTGCGCCCGTGCGTTGGCAAGCCGCTCGGACTGCGCACGCTCCTGACCGCCTTGATCAGTGCGCCGGTCTTCCAGCGCCGTTGAATGCCCAACCTACGCCTCCCCTCTGCCATGGCCCTCGACCGCCTGTCCCTGATCCGGCC
>JAYVMM010000236.1:0-2145 GCA_043758975.1 Planctomycetota bacterium
TGGTTGTGGCATAGAGCTTCTGCGAGGCGACGAAGAGGTCGACGAAGGGCACCTGCTGGGCCTTGGCCACCGCTGCCATCGCCGCGCTGTAGAGTGCGAGGTTGCGGTTGAGGGTGGCGGGATCGTCGAGGTTGGGGTCGTCGAGCTTTTCCGCCGCGATGGGCGAGAACAGCACCAGGCGCGGCGCGCCCTTGCCGCCGCTGTTTCCACTGTAGGTGGCTTTGCGGGTGTCCTTGATGAAGCCCTCGAGCTCGGCGCTGAACTTGGCCACACCGTCGGGGCCGGCGAAAGACTCGTTGAAGCCAAAGAACGCCAGCACCACGTCGCTCTTGGTCATGGCCAACCATTCGCTGCGCGAGGCGCCGGTGTCGGTGACCAGGCGCGTGACCACTTCGTCGCAGGAGAAGGCGAGGTTGCGGAAGGTCAGGTCGAGGGTGGGGTTGGCGCGGACGATCAGGGTCTCGAGCCAGCCATCGTGCTGCATGCGGTCGGCGAGGGCGTTGCCGATGATGCTGACATGGTCGCCCTTCTGCAGCGCCAGCTGCTCGGCGTCGGCGCCATGCAGGCCGGCGAACGCGCCGAGGGCGAGGGAGATGGAGAGCGTGGGCAGCAGGCGGCGGTGGATGAGCATGGCGTCCATTCGGGGCTGGGGACCGGCGGGGAGCCGCGGCGGCGGCGCGGCAGCGAGTTCATGGTCGGGGGCGGGAGCAGGAATCGGCGATCGGGGATGGGCGGCGCGGTGGCTCATGCAGGAGGCACGCTCGGGCATGGCGACCGCCGCAGTGGTGGTACCCCGCGCGCCCGGAGCCGTTGCGCGCAGGGGGTGGAAAAAATGCTGATACGACAGCGGAGAGGGCACGTCAGGCGTGCGTGTGGCGGCAGCCTCAAGCACGGGAACGGATACAACGGTACGCGCCCAGACAAAGCCAGGTGCGCTGGGTAGGGAACGGGCGTGCAGGCAAAAGTGACGGACGGCGGGGAACCCGGTGGCAAGCCGTGCGGGCATGCCGCGCGGGTTGGAAAATCCTCGCACTCATTTGTAAAAATTCAGCATCTCCAGCCTGGAACCACGCGGGCGCGTGCGCTGAAACGCTTCGCTGCTGGCGCTCCGGTGCGAATGGGACGGCGGCGGTCAGCGCTGCTCAGTGCGGAGCCGGCGCGCTCGAGCCGCGCACCACCAGGGTGGTCGGCAGGCGCCGCCGGCAGCCCGGCAGCTGGGGGTCGGCGATGCGCGCGAGGATCATCTCCGCCCCCGCGCGCCCGAGCCCGGGCTTGTCGATGCGCACGGTGGTCAGCGGCGGCGTACTGCTCTGTGCCGCCTCATCGTCGTTGAAGCCGACCACGCTGAGCTGGCCAGGCACGCGCACACCGTCGCCGGCGAGGCGGCGGATGAGGTCGAGCGCGAGCGGGTCGTTCTCGCAGAACAGCGCGGTGGGGGCGTCGTCGCCGGCGAGGCGGGCGCGCAGCCGGTGGTAGCCCTCCTCATGGCCAAGGAAGCCGGAGATCAGCGCGCGCGATGCCGGCCACAGCCCGTGCTCGTGGAGGGCGTGCAGGAAGCCGAGGCGGCGCTGGGCCGGGTTGGGGAAATCGTGGCCGTAGGCGAGCATGGCGATGCGGCGATGGCCGAGCGCGACGAGATGTTCCACCACCGCGATCCCGGCAGCATATCCATCGGTGGACAGGGTATCGGGGAAGCCTTCGTGCTCGCTGTCGAGCAGCAGCAGCGGCAACGGCAGCGCGGCGAGGGCGCTGAGCACCTGCTCGGGGTACTTGCCGAGCAGCACCGCACCGTCGACCCGGCCCTGGCCGATGAACTGCGGCACGCCGCCGGCGTCGGCCTGGGGGTGGTAGCCGCCGAGCAGGAGGTGGTAGTTGGCCTCGATCAGGCGGTTCTCGAGGCCCTCAATGACTTCGGCGGCGAAGCTGTTGCGGAACTCGCTGGCGCAGGTCGGGTACAGCAGCAGGCCGATGGTCTCGGTGCGCTGCAGGCGGAGGTGGCGACCGGCGGCGTTGGGCGCGTAGCCGAGAGCGGTGCAGGCGGCAAGGATGCGCCGGCGGGTCTGGGGATTGACCCGGCCCTTGCCGTTGATGGCGCACGACACCGTGCTGATCGAGCAGCGGGCGACGCGCGCGATGTCATGGATC
>JAYVMM010000237.1:0-3473 GCA_043758975.1 Planctomycetota bacterium
CGAGCAGCTGGCTATCAAGCTGGCGCATCAGCGCGAGCTGGCGCTGCTGCTCGGCAGCGGACTCGTGCGGGCTGATGTTCGCCACCGGCTCCCGCCCGGGGCGGAAGAGCGAGCCCTGGAAGCTCGCCGGCAGGAAGCCGCTGTTGAAGCAGTCGATGCCGCCAGGGGGGATGAGGCCGCCATTGAGCACCACGAAGCCGGGCAGGTCGCGGCAGCGGCTGCCCAGGCCGTAGGTGGTCCAGGCGCCCATGCTCGGGCGGCCCTGCAGGCCGGAGCCGCTGTGCAGGAAGTAGTTGGCGTTGGTGTGCTCGGAGAAGTTCGAGGTCATCGAGCGCACCACCGCGAGGTCGTCGACGCATTCGCCGATGCGCGGGAAGAGCGCGCTGACCGGGATGCCGCTCTGGCCGTAGCGCTTGAACGCCCACGGGCTGGCGAGCACGTTGCCATTGTTGTTGAACTGGGTCGGCTCCATCTTCATGCGGAAGGGCTTGCCATGCTCTTGCTCGAGCAGCGGCTTGGGATCGAAGGAGTCGACCTGCGACACCCCGCCGTCCATGTAGAGGAAGATCACGCTGGTGGCCTTGGCCGGATGGTCGAGCGCGCGCCCCGGCAGCGGGACGTCGTCGTCGGCGGCGGCGCGTCCGCCGCCCAGCGGATTGAGCGCGAGCGCGCCCAGGCCGGCGGCGCCGCGCGCGAGCAGCTGGCGCCGGCTGAGGCGGGGATTCAAGGAGGTGGGGCTGCTCATGGCGGGCTCTTCAGGGGATGAAGATGAATTCCTTGGTCGTGAACAGCGCATGCGCGAGGGCGCTCCAGGCGCGTACCCCCGGTTCCTTCCCGGGCTCCTCGGCGGCGAGGAAACCGAGTGCCGCCGCGCGCTCCGCCGGCAGCGGCGGGCGGGCGAAGGCCTGCACGTACATCATGTCCAAGCGCGCGTCGCTGCCGGCGGGCGCGCCCGGGCGCTTAGCCCAGCGCTCGGCCTGCTCGGCCACGAAGGGGTCGTTGAGCAGGATCAGCGCCTGCGCGGGCACGTTGGAGATCGCCCGCCGTCCCATGCTGTTGAAGGGGATGGGGGCGTCGAAGGCGATCATCATCGGCGAGAGGAAGTTGCGCGAGATCGAGAGGTAGATGCTGCGCCGCCCGTTGCCGTCGACCGGGCCGCTTTCCGGGCGTCCGCGGCCCTCGAGGAAGTCGGTGAGGTGGATGGGCACGGCGGGACCATAGGGGGTGGGGTCGAGGCGCCCGCTGACCGCCAGGATCGCATCGCGGATGGCCTCGCCTTCGAGGCGCTGCAGGAAGGCGCGGTGGAGCAGGCGGTTGTCGGGGTCCTGGGCGTCCTGGGCCGGATCGGCGGCGCTCGCCATGCGGTAGGTGGCTGAGGTCATGATGGTGTGGACCAGGCGCTTGAGCGACCAGCCGTCGGCGACGAAGCGGCGGGCCAGGTAGTCGAGCAGCTCGGGATGGGTCGGGCGCTCGCCGAGGGCGCCGAAGTTGTCGACCGAGGCGACCAGACCGCGGCCCATGAGGTGGTGCCAGACGCGGTTGACGATGACCCGCGGGGCGAAGGGGTCGCGCGCCGAGAGCAGGCGCTCGGCCCATTCCAGGCGCCCGCTGCCGGTGGTGATGGGCGCTTGGTCGGCGCCGAAGATCGCCTCCGGCAGCCGGCGCGGGGCGAGCTCGCCGGGGTTGTGCGAGCTGCCGCGGATGAGCACATGGCGCTCCACCCCGGTGCCGTCGAGCATCGCCAGCGCGAGGTGCGACTTCTCCTGGATGTCGGCGGCGATCACCGCCTGGCGACCGGCGAAGCGGGTGAGCGCGGCGGAATCGCCGCCGCCCACCAGCGCGGGATGGGCGAGCAGCCAGTCCGCCAGCGCCAGCTGGTCCGGGGCCTGGGCCGGGGACTCGGCGGCGGCTGCGCCGCGCAGCCGCGCCAGCGCCGCCTCCATCAGCGCCTGGTAGCCGCCCGCGAGCCCATCGGGATCGCGCGCTGCGCGCAGCAGGCCGACGAGCGGCGCGCTGGGCGGCGGCGGCGCTGGCGGCGTGTGCTCGCCAGCGAGCACCAGCGCGAGCGCGGCGTCAGGCTCGTCGGCGGTGAACTCAAGGTGCGCGACATGGCCGGCATATCCGCGCAGATCCATGCTCGCCCAGCGCCAGCTGGTGGCGCCGGCGGGGCCGTGGTCGAGGCGCTGCACCAGCACGCCATGCAGCGGCCCGTTGATCAGGAGGTGGGAGTCGACCGCGGCGTAGAGCGTGCAGCGCCCGCGCACCAGCAGTTGCAGCGGCTGCTCGCCGAGGACGAGGTCGCGCGTGCGCAGGGTGCGCCCGGCGCGCACCAGGGCGAGGCCGCCGACGTCGATCGCGCTGTCGCCTTCCAGCCCGATGCGGTTCCACAGCGGATCGAAGCGGCCGGCGGCGCGCTCGGCCAGGCGCAGCACGGGGTGAGCGGGGTCGCCGCCGTAGGTGAGCTCGCCCTGCGCCAGGGCGCGCGGCCCGTAGGTCACGTCGTCGGGCAGCCAGGCCTCGGAGGTATCGGCGTAGGAGACCAACGTCGTCGCCCGAGCGAGGGCGGCGGCGTAGTCGGCGGCTCTGTGCTCGAGCTCGTCGGCGCGTTTGGCGAGGGCGGCAACGAGCGACGCGCCGCGCCCGGGTGCGCCCGCCTGGCGCAGCTGCGCCCAGGCTGCGAAGGGGTCGTCGCTGGCGGCGAGGGGGGCGGCGAGGTGGTCGCTCCAGGCCTGCAGGCGCTTCTCGTCGAGATGGCGCTCGGCGGCGACCGCGGCAACTCTCTCGTGCGCGCTCGCGCCGCCGGGCTCGAGCGCGAGCACGGCGAGCAGGTAGTCGCGCAGCTGCGCCACCCCGGGCACGAGCGCGGCGGCGGCGCCCGCGCGCAGCGCCTGCGCGCTCTCCGCGCGCACGCCAGCCAGGCGCCCAGCCACCGCGCGGTTGTGCTCCAGGCTCTCGAAGCGCACCTGGCGGTAGCTGCTGCTCTGCAGGAAGCCGCCAAGGGCGTAGTAGTCCTTGGTCGAGATGGGATCGAACTTGTGGTCGTGGCAGCGCGCGCAGCCGACTGTCAGCCCGAGCATGGTCTTGCAGGCGACGTCGACCATGTTGTCGATGCGGTCGGCCTCGTCCTGGCGGATGTCGACCGGCGAATGCACTCCTTCGCCGAGGAACCAGAAGCCGGTGCCGAGGATCGATTCGTTGAAGCCGCGCTCGGGGTTGAGGCGGGGATGGGGGAGCAGGTCGCCGGCGAGCTGCTCGCGCACGAAATCGCAATAGGGCAGATCGCTGTTGAAGGCGCGGATGACGTAGTCGCGGTACTGCCAGGCATTGGGGATGGTGAGGTCGTACTCGTGGCCGCGGGTCTCGGCATAGCGCACCAGGTCGAGCCAATGGCGCGCCCAGCGTTCGCCGTAGCGCGGGCTGGCGAGCAGCTCGTCGAGCAGAGAATCGAAGGCGGCGCCATCGCGCTCGGCGGC
>JAYVMM010000238.1:0-1732 GCA_043758975.1 Planctomycetota bacterium
CCTCCAGGTCTACTACTACTATGGGCGCAACAGCTGGAACTACCAAGGCGCCCGACGCTAGCCCGCCCCACCAGGCTCAGCGCCCCCACCGGGGCACAGGAGAGCAGGTGCGCCGGTAGGCGCCGTGCCGGGGTCAAACGCCGAACATCAGCTCAAGTACGTAGAGCGCCACCCAGGCCACCAGCGCGCTGGCCGGCAGGGTGAGCAGCCAGGCGATGAGGATGTTGCGCGCCATGCCCCAGCGCACCGCTGCCAGGCCCTTGACCAGGCCGGCGCCCATCACGCTGGCGGTGATGCAATGGGTGGTCGAGACCGGGATGGCGAGCTGGCTGGCGGCGAGGATGGTGGCGGTGCCACTGGTCTGGGCGGCGAAGCCCTGCAGGGGCGAGATCTTGATGATCTTCGAGCCCATGGTCTTGATGATTTTCTTGCCCCCGGCCATGGTGCCGAACGCCATCGCCAGGGCGCAGGCGATCACCACCCAGGTCGGCACGTCGAGCTGCTGCTTCCAGGCGTGCGCGCCGTCGCGTTCGAGGTGGGCGGTCGGCAGCAGCCAGCCCTGGTGGTCCTTGATCAGCTGCGGCAGCGGCGCGGCGGCGATCAGGCGTCGGTGCTCCTGCGCCGCGGCCTCGGCGAGTTCAATGGGCGAGCTTGGCGCGTCGGCGCCAAGGTGGTTGCGCACCGCCAGCTCGGCGATCAGCGCGCGGTCATTGGTTGCGACCGGGAAGGTGACCAGGGGGCTGACGCCATGGGCGGCCAGCCAGGCGCCGCAGGCGAGGGTGATGATGCCCATCGCCTTCTGCGCGTCGTTGGAGCCGTGCGAGAAGGACAGCGTGCAGGCCGAGGCGAGCTGGAGGTAGCGCGAGGTCACGTGCACGGTGTTGGGGCGCGCGCGGCGGAACAGCCAGAGCGCAGCGCCCATCATGAGGAAGGATATCGTAAAGCCGAGCAGCGGTGAGAGCACCAGGGGGATCAGCACCTTGTCGGTGAGTGCCTGCCAGCAGAAGGCATCGAGGCCGGCGTGCGCGACTACGGCCCCGGCGAGGCCGCCGACCAGGGCGTGCGATGAGCTCGAGGGTATGCCCAGCCACCAGGTGATGAGGTTCCAGGTGCTTGCCCCGAGCAGCGCCGCCAGCACCACCTGCTGGGTGACCACATGGACGTCGGCGACCAGCTTGTTGGCGATGAAGCCGGCCACCGCGGTGCCGGCCACCGCGCCGATGAAGTTGAACACTCCGGCCATCAGCACGCCGCTGCGCACGGTCAAGACCCCGGTCGAGACGCTGGTGGCGATGGCGTTGGCGGTGTCGTGGAAGCCGTTGATGAAGTCGAAGATCAGGGCGGCGATGATGACGGTGATGAGCAGGCTAAGCATGCTTGACCGCGATCGCGGTGAGGGCATCGGCGACCTGCTCGCAGCGGTTGACCGCCTTCTCGAGGTCGTCGAGGACTTCGCGCTCGCGCAGGATGTCCTTGGCGTCGATCGCGGGATCGTGGAATAGTTTGCTGATGGCGTCGCGGAACACCACGTCGCCGTCCTTCTCCAGCTTGGCCACCTGCTTGGCGCCTTCGGTCACCGCGGCGTAATCGCGGGTGCGCAGCTGCGGCATGGTGTCGGTGAGGACCTCGGTGCATTGCAGCAGCACGGCGGTGAGCAGGGTCATCGGCGCGGTCGGCTTGGCGACGCCGAACAGCACGCACGCGCGCGCCGCGGCGTTGGTGTAGTCGAGGA
>JAYVMM010000239.1:0-9445 GCA_043758975.1 Planctomycetota bacterium
CAGCTCACCATCACCACCCAGGGCCGCCTGGTCGAGACCAAGGAATTCGAGGACATCATCGTCGCCCATGGCGCCAACGGCCAGCTGGTACGCCTGAAGGACGTCGCGCGCGTCGAGCTCGGCGCCAGCGACTACGGCCTGCGCAGCTTGCTCAACAACAAATCGGCGACCGCGATGCCGATCATCCAGATCCCCGGCTCGAACGCGCTCGAGGTCTCCAACCTGGTGCGCGCCAAGATGCAGGAGCTCGAGCACTCCTTCCCCGCCGGAGTGCACTACGAGGTGGTCTACGACCCCACCGATTTCATCCGCGAATCGATCCGCGCGGTGATCGAGACCCTGATCGACGCCATCATCCTGGTGGTGATCGTGGTCATCGTCTTCCTGCAGACCTGGCGCGCCTCGATCATCCCCCTGGTCGCAGTCCCGGTGTCGATCATCGGCACCTTCGCCATCATGCTCGCCCTCGGCTTCACCATCAATTCGCTGTCGCTGTTCGGCCTGGTGCTGTCAATCGGCATCGTGGTCGACGACGCCATCGTGGTGGTGGAGAACGTCGAGCGCAACATCGCCCTCGGCCTCGACCCGCTGCGCGCGACCCGCCAGGCGATGCGAGAAGTCTCCGGTCCCATCCTCGCCACCGCGCTGGTGCTGTGCTCGGTGTTCATCCCCACCGCCTTCATCAGCGGACTGACCGGGCGATTCTACCAGCAGTTCGCCCTCACCATCGCCATCTCCACCGCGATCTCGGCCTTCAATTCGCTCACCCTCAGCCCAGCGCTCGCCGCGCTGCTGCTCAAGGCGCACACCCCGCAGCGCCGGCCCGGCGGCCTGCTGCTGGGCTGGTTTTTCAGCTCCTTCAACTACGTCTTCGGCGCCTCGGCCAACGCCTACGTCGCCACCACCCGCCGAGTGCTGCGCCTGAGCGTGATCGCGCTGCTGTTCTACGCCATCATGGTGTTCGGCACGTACAAGCTGTTCCAGAGCACCCCGACCGCTTTCATCCCCGACCAGGACAAGGGCTACCTGATCGGCATCGCCAAGCTCAGCGATGGCGCCTCGCTCGACCGCAGCGACGCGGTGGTGCACCAGGTCGGCGATATCGTACTGCGCCATCCCGCCATCGACGCGGCGGTGTCTTTCAGCGGCATGTCGATCAACGGCTTCCACAACGCCACCAATTCCGGGGTGGTGTTCATCCGCCTCAAGGATTACAAGGAGCGCATGGCGCCGGGCATGGCGGTGGGCCAGGTCGCCGGGGCGCTGATGGGGCCCATGATGGGCATCCAGGACGCCCTGGTGTTCGTGCTGCCCACCCCGCCCATCCTCGGCCTGGGCAATACCAGTGGCTTCAAGTTCTACCTCGAGGATCGCGCCAACCTCGGCAGCGCCGCGCTCTTCAACACCGCCCAGGCGGTGCTCAATGCCGCGCGCCAGCGGAAAGAGCTCAATCCGCACATGACCTACACCTTCACTACCCTGGGCGTGCCCCGCCTGCAGATCGACGTCGACCGCGAGAAGGTGCTCGCCCAGGGCCTCAAACTGAGCGACATCTACGACGCCCTGCAGGGCTACTTCGGCACCATCTACGTCAACGACTTCAACCGCTTCGGACGCACCTGGCAGGTCAACATCCAGGGCGACGCCGACTACCGATCGCACATCGCCGACTTCCAGCGCGTCAAGATCAGGAACGCCCAGGGTGCGATGGTGCCGCTCGCCTCCTACATCAGGGTCAGCGAGACCGCCGGCACCGACGATGCGGTGCAGTACAACACCTTCCCGGCGGTCGACATCAACAGCGGCGCAGCGCCCGGCTTCAGCACCGACCAGGCGCAGGACGCCATGATGGAAGTGCTGGCTGCGACCCTGCCCAAGGGCGTGGCCTACGAATGGACCGAGCTCACCTACCAGCAGATCCTCGCCGGCAACTCCGCGGTCTACGTCTTCCCGGTGTGCGTGCTGCTGGTGTTCCTGGTGCTCGCGGCCTTCTACGAGAGCCTGACCCTGCCCCTGGCGATCGTGCTGATCGTGCCAATGTGCCTGCTGTCGGCGCTGATCGGCGTCAACCTGGACCACGGCGACAATAACATCATGACCCAGATCGGCCTGATCGTGCTGGTCGGCCTGGCCTGCAAGAACGCCATCCTCATCGTCGAATTCGCCAAGGAGGCGGAGATCGACAAGAAGATGGACCCCTTCACCGCCGCGCTCGAGGCCTGCCGGTTGCGCCTGCGCCCGATCCTGATGACTTCGATGGCCTTCATCATGGGCGTGCTGCCACTGGTGCTCGCCACCGGGGCCGGCGCCGAGCTGCGCCATTCCACCGGCACCGCGGTGTTCGCCGGAATGATCGGCGTCACCTGCTTCGGCCTGTTGCTGACGCCGGTGTTCTATGTCACCCTGCGGCGCCTCGCCCCCGGCAAGCTGCACGGCCACCATGACCACGACGGAGAGAAGCCGTGAGGACCATCAAGCCCCTGCTGACCGCCACGCTCGCGCTACAGGCGCTTGGTGCTGTGGGCGCTCTGAGCGCGATCAGCGCCTTCGCTGCGCACGCCAATGGCGCCGACGGCCCCCAGCAGCTCCACCTCGCCGAGGCGGTCAAGCTCTCCGCCCTCGCCATCCCGGTCAGCATAGCCAGGCTCGACGCCGCCATCGCCCAGGCCGGGCTCGGTGCCCAGCGCGCCACCCTGCTGCCCCAGCTGTCGTTCACCGCCAATGCCACGCGCCTGCGCGAGTACTTCCCGCAGTTCAACGGTGACCCGGGGGCGATCGGCCCCATCACCGAGCTCGACGCCCGCCTGCGCGTCGGCCAGGCGCTCATCGACCTCGATGCCTGCAACCGCGTCAGCGCGGCCCAGAGTCGCATGGCGGTGGCCGAAGCCACCACCGCGCTCGCGCTCGAAGATGCCGCCGCGCGCGCCGGCGAAGCCTACCTCCAGCTCGCCCAGGCCCAGGCGCTGATCGAGGTGCGTACCCTCGACCTCCAGCTCGCGCGCGAGCTGCTCGGCCTGGCCAAGGCTCAGGTCGAGGCCGGCACCGCCGAGCAGATCACCCAGACGCGCGAGGAGAGCCGGGTCGCCGACCAGGTCGCGGCGCTGACCGCGGCGCGCGGCGCGGTGAGCGAGGACCAGATCACCCTTGCGCGCGCGCTCAACCTCGATCCCGCCACCGCGCTCATCGCTGCCGACGCGCTGAGCGAGAATCTCGGCGCCGCCAACGTCCCCGCCGACGTCGCTGCCGCGACCCAGGCCGCGCATCGCACCCGCCCCGAGCTCAAGGTCTCGCTCGAGACCCTGGCCGCGATCGAGGCCGACCGCCGCGCCGCCCGCGGCGCGCGCTTGCCCAAGCTCTCGGCCTTCGCCGACGGCGGGCGCACCGGCCCCACCCCGGGCAACACCATCACCACCTGGGAGGCCGGGCTGGCGCTGACCGTGCCGCTGCTCGACCGCAGCCGCGACGACGAGCAGGCGGCGCGCCTGCGGGTCGAGCAGCAGGCGCTGCTCCTGAAGGACCTCGGCAACCAGATCGACGCCGAGGTCCGGCAGTCGGCGGTGGCGCTGGAGAACGCCAAGGCCCTGCTCACCGCCACCCTCGAGTCCCGCCGCCTGGCCGAGCTCGAGGTCAGCCAAGCGCGCGCGCGCTTCGCCTCCGGCGTCGCCGGCAACCTCGAGCTGGTCGATGCCCAGAACACCCTGACCAGCGCCCGCGAACAGGTGCTGTCGGCGCAGCAGGCTGCGGCGCTGGCGCAGGTGCGCCTGGCGCGTGCGGTCGGCGTCGCCACCACCATCAAGTGATGATGGCGGTGGAGAGCGCAGCCGGGCGGACGCGCGCTCGGTGAGCGCACCGAGCGGCTGTCGCGGACGCTACTTGGCGACGATCTTGATCTGGTGCTTCACCGGCACCAGCGCGGCGACGATCGCTTCCGCGAGCGGTGCGCGCTCGGCCTCGGTGGTGACAACCGCCGCGGCGAAGTCGGCCTTGCCGGCCTTGCCATGGAAGACCTCCTTAACCTGCTTGGTCTCGTAGCGCTGCTTGGCCGCCACCGCCTCGAGCACCTTCTTGAAAGCCGGGGTGAAGGGGTTTACAGGGAAGTCCTCGGCGAGGTTGACCCCGGCACTGAGCTGATCGGCGCTGTAGGTGCGGCTCTGCTGGCCCCAGCTGACCTCGTAGCTGGCGGCGGTGCTGCCCTTCACTACCAAGCGCAGGCGGTTGAGCTCCTTGGCGAATGGCACCAGCGACATGCCCGAACGCACGGTGTTGTCCTTGTCCACCGCCTCGTCGTCGACGCAGTAGGGGTAGCGCAGGCTGGTCAGGCTGACGGTGCCGTCGGCGAAGCCGTCGACCTGGTGCCCGGCGCCGGCCTCGGCCTTGCCGGCCTTGAGGTCGACGGTGATGGTGCCGAGGTCGCCATCCAGGCCGAGCGCGTGCAGGAAGGCGTAGGCCATCACCACGTGGCCGGCCCAGCCCGGGTGCACGCCATCGCCGCCGCTGAGGTTGTAGCCCTCGCCGTACTGCTTCTGGGCGGCGAAGTTGGCGGTGTACAGCGGCCAGAACACGTCGGCGAAGCGCGCCCCCTGGGCGGCGGCGATGCCGATGTCGAGGTCGCGGAAAGCGCACAGGTTGAGGTTCATATCCTGGTTGGTGATGGTCTTGTCCTTCACCCAGGGCGGGATCTTGCCCTTGCCGATCGAGCCCGGCGAACCGAGCACCACACGCACCCCGGCATCGCTGAAGGTCTTGACCACCGCGGTGTACTTCTCGACGTACCACTGCGCGCGCTTCTCCTCGAAGACCGCGTAGCGGTGGTCGTTCATGCCGTAGCAGAGGGTGGCGACAGTCGGCTTGAAGGTCAGGCAGTCCTGCTTCATGCGGTTGAGGAAGCCCTCGGCGGTCTCGCCGCCCCAGCCGTACTGGCGCGCGGTAACTTTGAGCGCGGGGACGCAGACGGTGAGGTAGGTCTCGATGATCAGCGAGTACATCTTCTGCTCGGTGATGGAGTCGCCGACGATGGCCAGGCGGTCGCCCTCCTTGAGCAGCAGGGGACCAGGCGCCGGCGCCTTGAGCGGATGGAATTTGTCGAAATAGGGGTCGGCGGGCACGCTCTCCTGCTCGGCGGCGCCAAGCCAGGCCGGCGCCGGGAGCAGGCTCGCCAGCAGGGCGAACAGGGGCAGGAGGATGAGGACGCGGCGGGCGGCGGGAGTGTTCAGCATGGGCGCACCCTGCCGGAGGTGCCGGCACGGTCAACGCGCAAGCTCCCACCGCCGCCGCCGTGCCCGCCACACCGCGCGCACCTTAGCCCCGCTCGCCCCCCTTCAGTGCGCGGGCGGGATGGCGTCGGGGAAGACGGCCAGCGCCCCCGCCGGCACGCTGATGCTGCCGACCTGCTTGCCCGCGCGCCATACCGTCGCGGCCTGCGCCTTGGCAAGCGGGTTCCAGGCCACCACCTTATAGCGACCGCCGCGAACGTCGCGGAACACCGTACTGGTCGGCAGCGAGGCGTGGCAGTCCCAGGCCACATCGCCGAGGCTGCGGTAGGCATGCGCGAGGTAGTAGGTGAGGGCGAAGTGCTGGTCGCGCACGATGGGGTGGTGGGCATCCCACAGCGCATCGAGCGCCGCCACCGCCTCCTCGCTGTCGGCGAAGGTGGCGGCGCCGAGCACGACGTTGCCCCAGTCGCCATCGAGGTCGGCGTAGCCGAAGCCGGCCCGGCCCTTGCCCAGCTCACCAAGCATATTCTTGACCTGGTAGGCGGTGAAGGCCCGGTCGCGCGCGAGGTACTGCAGGGCGGTCGAATGGGGCAGCCACTGGATGCCGAATATATGCAGCGGATTGCCGCTGAACCAGGTCCAGAAGCCCTGGTCGCGGTCGCGCAGCACGCCGATGATGCGGTGCTTGTAGGCGGCGGGGAAGTTGGCCGCCTCAGCGCCCTGCTTCCAGCCGTAGTAGTCGTTCCAGTACTCGCGGATGGCCTCGCCCTCGATGGCGTAGCCCATCGCCCCGGCGGCGACCATCGGTTCGTCATTGAGGGTGGCGCCGAGCAGGAACAGCCCGCCCCACGACTGCATCGCCTCCGAGCTCGACTCCTGGTTGTTGCCGTCCTCGTGCGAACTGTGGCCGCCGGCATAGGAGTGGCCGGCCCAGGGATCGAAGGTGCGCAGCAGCGGGAAGTCGTGATCGGCGCGCTCCCAATTGGCGTACTGCTTGGCCACCAGCCTGGCCATGCCGCCGTAGCCGGCGATGAACTGCGGGTCGTCGCGCCCGAGCAGGGCGGAGGCGAGGGTGAAGTAGCCGTAGTGGAAGTGGTTGTCGGTGAACTCCTCGGAGCCGAAGCTGGGTGCGAAGCCGACCAGACCCTTCCACGGCGCGGGGTAGCGCGCGAAGTAGTGCGCACGCTCGCCCGGGGTGTAGGTGAACCAGTCGCCCAGGCCCTCACTGAGCAGGTCATGCAGCTGGCCCGCCGCCGGCAACTCCAGCGCGCGCGCGATGGCGAGGTACTGGGCGGCGAGGCCGACGTCCTTGCCGCCCCAGTAGGTGTCGGCGCCGAAGCGCGCGCCTGCCGGCTTGGCCGCGCGCTCGTTTCCCCACTGGGTCAGCGCGCCGGCGAGCCGCGCCGGGACGAAGGGATGCTCGGCTTGGGCGTCGCTGGGTGCCGGCAGGGTCGGCAGCAGACCGCTGAACGGCCAGCTGATCTCGAAGGCCTTGCCGGCGGCCAGGCGCAGGCGTCCGCGCTGGGTGAGGTAGGCGGCGTCGCTGAAGGCGAGGTTGTTGCGCGTGCTGCGCCACTGATGCGGTAGCCAGCCCTGGAGCACCTCGCGGCGGTCGCCGCGCAGGGCGTCGGCCTCGACTGACCAGCTGGTCACCACCTCGCCCGCCTCGCGGTCGTAGCGCCAGGCGAAGGTGGAGGCGCGCGGCACCGCGTAGGCGTAGCGGCTGAGCAGCTCGGCGTGGCGGCGGTCGTCGAGCAGGCCGACCACCAGGTAGCGTTCCGCTCCGGGGAAGGTCGGTTCGAGCGCGCCATCGGGCCCGAGGGCGAAGCGCGTGCGCTCGGGGGCGAAGAGCGCGAAGGTGCGCCCGCCGCGCTCGAGCACCAGCGCGTCGGTGGTCTGCGGCAGGGTGAGCGCGGCCCCGCTCAGTGAGCTGAGGCGGTCGCCGGCGAGCGGGATGCGCAGGTCGAGGTCCTTGCCCTCGATCCACACGTAGGGCAGGCCGCGCCCGCACGTGAGGTCGAGCCATCTTTGCGGGGCGGCGTGCAAGCGCATGGTCAACGTCCAGTCCCCCCAGCGCAGGGCGGTGGTCGAGCCGGGCTTGAACAGCCCGCCCGCCGCCCCCGGCTCGGCAGCCGCGCTTTGCACCACCTGATCGACGCCGAGGTGGCCCCAGCCGCCGGTGGCATGGTCGACCAGGCGGAGGCGCGCCTGCTTGCCCTGCCACGCGTGCACCTCCCAGCTGCGCCAGCTGAGCTGCTCGGAATTGTCGCCGGTGGCGCTGCGCACCACCGCGCCGTCGACCTCGAGGTCGACATGCAGCTTGGCCTGGTCGCGCCCGCCGTGGATCAGGAAGTGGAGGTAGTCGCGGGTGATGGCGAAGCTCGCCGAGGTCAGCTCGCCGGTGGCGGCGTCGCCGCCGTGGAACGAGCTCGCCAGGCCGTGTCCGATGAAGCCGGCAATCGGGGTCTGCCCGGGCAGCGCGCCGCGCGCCGGGCCGGCGCCCCAGGCGCTGCCATTCGCGCTCCACCCCGCCGGCCAGGCGTCGCCCTCGAAGTCGGCGATCACCACATCGCTGGTGGCGACACTCGGCGCGCGGTCGACCGCGAGGATCTCGAGCGGCTCGCCGAGCTGGAGCTCGCTGCCGGCCTCGTTCCAGCCTTGCGGGAACCACACCCGCACCCCGCGCGCATCGCAGCCCACGGTAGCAGGATAGGCCCACAGCTTGCCCGGGTAGGGGCTGACCAGGAGGTCGCTCCACCATTTGTTGCTGGGCGGCGCCTCCGCCGCCAGGGCGGGCTCGATCGGCAGGCGGCGTGCGAGCGCGGCCTGCAGCTTGGCGTCGCCCGCCGGTGGCGCCGAGGCATAGGAGCCCTTGCCCACCGCCACCGCCTCCGGGTTGTCGGCGGCGCCGAGCGGGGATGCGCCAAGGGCGAGGGCGAGGGCGAGGGCGAGGGCGAGGGCGAGGGCGACCGACAGGGCGATGAAGACGGATAAGGGGAAGGCGACGGTGGCGGACCACCGACAGCGGCGCGGGCTGGGCATGCGGTCTCCTGGGGGCGGCGGCGATGGTAGCCGGCGGCGGGCGGGACGCCGTGCGGGCGGAACCACCGACGCATGCATCCGTACGCTCGCGGTGGACGGATCGCTCCCTGGGCGATGGCCTCAGCCGCGGGCATCGGCGCTGGGCGGATGGCCGTACTGGTGGCGATAGGCGCGCGTGAGGTCGGCGCGCCCGGCGAAGCCGCAGTGCGCCGCCGCGGCGCCCACGGAGAAGCCCCGATGCAGGAGATGGCGAGCGATGAGCAGGCGCGAGACGGTGAGCTCCTGCTTGGGGCCATGGCCGAAGAAGGCCTTGAACAGGGTATGCGCCTTGGAGCGACCGAGATCGGCGGCCCTGATCACCGCAGCGCCGTTGATCGGCTGGTGCAGGTGGTTCCACAGGTAAGCCGCCATGCGCAGTACCTCGGGATCGATCCAGTCGACCATGCGCGCCTGGTCGCACAGCACCTGGGCGAAGATGCGCGTCGCCAGGGCGCAGCGCTGGGCGTCGTCGGCCTCCTCGACCAGGCGCTCGGCGAGGTCGCGGTAGGGCTGCTCGGGGACCATGCCCCACAGGGTCTGCCGCTCATCGAAGAACAGCACATCGCAGCGCCCGGCGAGGAAGCCCATGCCGAAAGAGGTCGAACCGTGCTTGTGCGCGCTGTGCGCATGCCAGCAGCCGGGTTCGACCACCAGCACCTCGCCGCACTGGAGGTCGATGCGCCCGCGCCCATACACGCGTACCACCCCCTGCAGGCAGGCGACCACGGTCGGCACCGCGTGCTGGTGCGCGCCATGCATCCAGGCCGGCGGGCCGCCGGCGGCCGGGCCCCAGCGGTGCACGACGCCGGCGCCGGCCTCGCTCAGGGCCTTGAGCTGCATCCACAGCGCGATGCGGCTGGGATCGACGAGGATGGCTTCGCCCACGCCGCCATCATCGCCCGCCTTGGCCTGATGCCAAGCGCCCGCCCGCGCCGGCGTCATCTCACGGTAATGATGCCAGCTCGCGGCTGGACAGCCGGGCCCGACGCCAATACTTGATTTTGCAATGATTGCGAAAACAAGCACTGCGCCGCGGGCGCCCGCCGCCGGGTATCCGACCCATGATCTCGGCAACCGCATCGCCATTTGCCGGCGCCTGCTGTGGTCGACCGCGCACGAGGAGCTGCTGCGGCACGGCGAGACCATATGGG